>JAOZHK010000153.1 GCA_026014905.1 Candidatus Bathyarchaeota archaeon | reverse complement strand
ACGGTATGGTATACGTATGCGACCGAGAGAACAGCCGTGTGCAGATCTTCGACGGAGACGGGAACTACGTGACTGAGTGGGCGGGCCTGAACAACCCAGCTGACATAGTCTTGGACTGGAAAAACGACGTTGCTTATCTGGCCGAGATCGGCGGCCCATATCAACCCAAGATAAGTATCCGTGACCTCAAGGGAACCGAGATCTCATCATGGGAAGGCCGTGAAAGCGAGGGAAAAGGCCTCCTAGAGGTAGCCCACGGGATCGGCGTGGACTCAATTGGCAATATCTATGAATGTGAGATAGGTAAGACGCCCCGCGTCCAAAAATTCGCCAGAATCTAACACACGAAGGCGCGCGCGTCGGTGAATTAAGCTAGTTAACTACTGCTCTTTACACATCCCACAAATTTATGCACCTACTACTTGCTGTTTCGTACGTGGATTCTTATGAGGTTCGTTTGGGTGTGGGGATGTGCCAAGCTAGTGTTTGGCACGATTAGATAGTACTAAACTAAAAGAATACACGTGAAGGAAACAGATACATCAACGCGAGAGTCAACAGCCGTGACTCATACTGATTGGCAACACACAGATGCACGGGTACACAGTACTTGTGCGCGTAATCTACATAAATTGTTGTTCTATACTATCACATATCGAGGAGATGCCTAGTAATGGATCTACAAGACCTCTATTTACTGAACTTAGCTGTCACCGTATGTATGTTCATTGTGTTAGTGGTTCGTGCGTGGATTGAGTATAAACACTTTCGCAATATGTGGAAAGAGTTAGAATGGCGACGGACCCGAGTCGAGGTGAGCCACATCCTATCATCTGAGAAAGAGATGTTTCTGCAATTCGATCGAGGTAAGGAACTTTATGCTCTTTTACGCCAAATCTTTGGAGTCACAGAAGAGTAACAGTACTAGTATTAGCCTTCAGAACTTATTTGGCATCCACCAGACACACACAGCGGAGTATGCCCTCAACTAGTAATAATAAGAGTCGGGTAAGTGAGGTAACTCAAATGCAGAGCCACTAGCAGAAATGAGGATGATATAATATTGTGATTTATGGTGCCAATCATATTGTATGGAAAAGCGTATTCGGCTACCTGGAGCTAATGTAGGATTTTCAGCTTCCCATAATGGACGTTTGCTATTCACAACAATATCTACGATAGTGATGGGCAGTTGACAGGTATTTTGACGCGCGCGCGCCTCCGAGACTACTAAGTACTAACAATGCGGATAAAAGTGCAATGGTGATTGGAGATCTCCACACCGATGTTGGTGGAGCCATTTTGGGCATTTGATGCAGGGCATGCGAAAAGTACTTGCTATGTACACGAATATTGGTGTTATCAGCGCGTGCACTGAGTAGGATCATGGGTTCCCCTGTCTTGGAATTGGTATAAATGACCTTTTTGGCACCTTTGATGACAATGTCTGCCGGATGGTTTTCCCATGGAATATCCTCGAGGTCAATATCCAAATTGTGGGATGAATGGTTGCGTTGTTGAAGTGTGCTGACGACAGGGTGATACCGAGACGGGACGAAGTAGAGATTATGTGGAGGTGTCCCTGACACAGGTTTCGCTTCTATCTTACCTTGGGCAATGAGGTGTTTACGGTATCGATATAATGATGATCGTGCAACGAGTTTTAACTATAACACGTTTTTCTGGCTGTGGAAAGAAGTAGATGTAAACGGTGTGATGTGGGGAACCCAAGAAGTCCGAAAAGAATTAGGTGGTCCAGTTGTTGGTCGTGGAAGGATCGCGGGAAAGATTGTAGACAGAATATACACATGGAAAGGCGTCGTCTACAACTTTGTTGAGGGATATAAAATCATTTCATGGGCATCAGGTCAATTATATACCGATGTTCCAATGTCTGGCATCATCATCGAAACATAGATACACCATCATTTCCCTTTTTTTTATTAATCTCAACTGCTTGCGTTTTCTAAAGATCTTCTTCCCCTCAACTTCCGTCGCGTACTCGAATCCTGCTTCTGTCTAAATAGCTATCGAAAATCCTATAATAAGGTGATTCGTACATACACAACGTGATATTGGTAATATAGGGATGTATTGAACATGTTTTGTTCTCATTGTGGCCAAGAGATTCCAGACAACACAAATTTCTGTCCGAAATGTGGCATCAGAACCATTATAGGGGCGGAAGCAAACATCCCCATTCCGAGACAGCGTAATTGGGAAGACGATCTTGAATCAGCAGCTGAGCGCATTGGTGAGGAACTGGAGAAAGCGTTTACAATAGCTGGTCGAGAACTCGAAAATGCAGTCCGTCGAATAAAGGGAGAAGTCGAGAAAACTCCTGCACACGAACTGGTGAGTTGCACAAGCTGTAGTGAGCAAAACCAGAAGGGAACGAATTTCTGTTTTAAATGTGGAACTAAACTCCAAGCTAGCTAGGAACACATCAACTCTAAGTACGCGCGCGCGTTACTGTTTGCAAAGTTTCTTAGAACAGAAAGAGAAGCATGCGCGCAACACATGTTAGTCAACTATAAAAATGCTGTTCCATTTTATACAGTATATGAAGACGAGTTTTTTTTATGTGGGAATACGCGTTAAAGACCTCCAAGAATCTATTAACTTCTATGTCAACGTGCTAGGAATGGATCTTGAGGGACCGTTTAAGGTCGAGGAGACAAAAGGTGAGATTGCCATCTTAAAGAGTAAAGGCGTCGACGTAGGACTTGAACTCAATTACTATGAACTCGATAGCCCATACTATGCCCCGTATGCAGTAGGCGAAGGACTCGATCACATCGCTTTTAAAGTCGAGAACCTCGATGATGCATTGAACGAGGCTAAGCGATTAGGATATCCCTGTATTTTGGAAGTTAAAACCCGACATGGTCGATGGGCCTATATCGAAGATCCAAATGGCATCTGGATCGAACTTACCTAATTGGATTTCATTGGGTTTGGGTACGCACGCGCGTTAAAGTGACTCCATAAACTAAGCGTTGACTTCGTTGGTTTTTCGCAAGCTAGCCGAGCATTAACCCCAAACCCAAACTGAATAACTCAACTAGCTTGCTAGCTTTGAATGATAAGCTGTAAAGCATGGTGGATGTCGGATTCTGATGTCCGTCGGCTTAGACTCAAGCGCAGTGCTACTAATGCTTGTTGTTGTGATAACCCAAGTGCAAGCTAGCTAGCTAAAAAATTTATATCATCACTTTGTGAGGTTAATTGGGAGAGAAATATACGCGCGCGCGTATCCCCTTCCGCAAAACTAACCTGTCACTTACACGCGTCTTATGCTTGGCTAACTAAACACGTTGCTAACTAACTAGCTAGCGCGCTCGATAAATTCGATCCAAATGCCATTCGGGTCTTCAATATATACCCACCAACTCTCGCCTGCGTGGATCTCGCAAATACAAGGATAACCCAAACGCGCTGCTTCCTGTAATGCATCTGTCTTATTCTCAACGACAAACGCTAGGTGATCTAGCCCTTCACCGACAACATACGGAGTGTAATGAGGACTTTCCTGTTCATAGTAATTCAGTTCCAGCTCAAAGTCGTCATCACCACTCGTTAAATACGCAATCTCGCCCTTTGTTTGTTCAATCTTATGACGCGACTTCAACGTCATGCCTAATATATTCACATAAAAGTCAATGGATTCTTGTAAATCCTTGACTCGAATGCCAGTATAACAAAACTTTGCCTTCATGACCTGAATTTCAGTCGATTGTTTCCCTTAAAGATTCCTGAAACGTATTGTATACACAGTAGTTCGCGATTCCAAATTCAGAAAGTAATAAAGCATGAATAATTCGCGCACGCGAACATTCCTGATTGAATATTGGGTAAGATGTTAAATTTCACAATTTGCGTCATTTCACTTCATTATGCTTGATTATGCTCTAGGAATGCTATACGCTTGCTAGGTGTTGCTTTGATGATGCTTTGTTATTGCTTTGAATGTGCTGGAGGAAATCTTGCATCATCCTTTAAAAATAATCAAGAATGCATGATAGTGAAAATAACATAACGGAACTCAAAGAAACTGAGTGTCAACTTAGTGAAAGCTTACTGAAACTACGATGAAACTTGATCGGAACATAACTGAACATACTTCAAACATAATGAAACTAAACTTCAAAAAGCGAAAACTTGAGAAAAACTACGAAAATCGTCGCATTTCCTTCGCTAATCATTCGCGTGTCACTCGTTAATCCTACCGGATATCCCTTCGTGTGTATCCTGCGATGTACCCGCGTTGTGTTCGCGTTATTTCAAGGCTCGAAATCTATGGTTTGAAGAAATGCGCGATACTCCATGAATGAGGCTAGTTGCTGATGCTGTTCACTAACACGCGCGACGATACGTGGCATAGGTTTATCGTGCTTGGCGGAGACGCGTAAGGTCGAGGATTGTTTGATACGCTGCATGCGAAACCACTTCAACAATCCGTCATGTTGAGCAATTAACGAAACCCACGCGACGATCTGAATATTCTCTGACCATGACACTTTGCGATCAAAGACGACATGATAATTCTCGTCGCTAGATTCTAAAATAATGAAACCCTGTAAACGGAAATGTTTCAACGCCGGTTGAGCATACACAAGAACGTCAGCAAACGACGTATTATCAAAATCCAGCATAACCGTTTCGTCATCTGTGCATCCGAGAGTTGGATTACCCGGATTCAACGTCTCGATCAAGCCAGTAGCCTCGATATCCATATCGTTCAGGATCGCGAAGAAACTCTTCTGCTGACACGTCCACATACCCTTTCGGAACCACACGGTGCGATTTCACAATCGCACGATACAGATCGCGTCCTGACCCATAAAATTCATAACGACCCTTGCCGATCACACGCTTTCGTCGTGTCGTCGTTTTCCAATATCGCTGTTTAATCCCGTCCACGCGTCGAATCCAATAGCGTTGTCGAACGGGAATCTGTGCAACGTAGCTCCCATACACGGCGATGGTTTTAACCATGACATTCACGCTAGATGGAGTTATAGTCGAAATTCATGAAATCTGCTAACTTGAGCAAGAGTTGAAAATCCGTGTCTGTGACCGTGTGTCGTTTCCCATTGCGATACGCGAGACACTTCAAGAGACAGCGAAAGTTGATTTTCGCGCGAAACCCGTAGAGACGAAATTGCTCACCAATTTTCATGGCGATCGGGTTGAGTTGATTCGCTATGTCATGGGGTAAGTCGATGGTAACCTGCGTTTTAGGTAAGTTAAGTGTCATGGTATTGAGGGCATGTCCATGAATTGAGTAGCTGTTGAGAATCTCCATAACTGCAGAGAGCGTGTATGAATAGCTGAAAATAATGAATCGCGAGAGAAACCCCATTTTTGCCCAGCCATGTCGTGCATCCCGTAACGCGTCATCGGTTACCGCGGAGATGATGTTCGCGTTGGCATCTTTATTCCACACTGTGCTATACGTGGTAATTTTCGCAACACCTTCTTCGATGAGGTTATTGAGAAACGCAACGAAACTTTGTCGCGTCTTGGTCTGCTTTGATAGTGGCGTGATAAGGTCAGGAATCATAATGGTTTTGACGTCACCTGCAACAATTTTTGGCAACACATCGCGAGTGATTCCATACGCTGTGCAATCCGTGAGGTAGATGACGCCTTGTGTTTCGCGATATTGCTTCATCGCGCTCGATTTGCCGGATTCGGGTTTCGCGACAATCAGGAGTGATAAAGGCTTCTCGTCTTTGATATATGGGCTAATGAGTGCGCATTCGATCATGATTTGCAGTGGTTCGATGTTAATCACAGAGTAACCCCTTTTTCCAGCCTATAGTTACATCAAAGTAACCTTTTAGAGAAAAGAATGCGTTGTCGTATGGTTAGTTTTTCAGACTCCATCGCGTGTCGAGTCCGCGACCGATACGGATTACAGTGAGTGTCGTGATGCCATTTTGCATAGTTTCCAGTAATTCGCGATAGAGACGTGTGCTCTTCGTGACTGCCCATGTATACGCGATATCGTTAACGTTGATGTTAAAATTCATGCATCCAGCATACATCGTATTGGGTTCTGGTCGTTGAGGAATCAGTTTGATAACGGTCTCACCTATCGGGAATGTGTAGAACGGCTTATACCCTTTTTCTTGATATCGTTGTACGCGCGCGTGGGGGTATAAGGTTCAATTAATTATGTAGGATATATTGGGGACAGGTGTAGGTTACATGTACGCGCACGTGATCGGGCTCTATATTTTATGAGGTCTATATAGTTTACTTACGACAGGGCTTTAGGTACAACTCACAATATATTCTATTCAGAGAAAGAGTGATTAGATATGGCAGTTGCAGGTGCATCAACAGCAGCAATCGCCGCTCAGCATACGAGCTCGTATCGTGTGAAATTCCGTCGCCGAGAGTTCTTAGAGCTTGTCGCCATCGCAAAGCCAAAGATTATGTATCATGTGCGACGAATGCACTTCTTTTCGTATGATGGCTTTGTCATGTATACGTTTGAGTGCGAGAATCGAGACTTTTCCCAGCGTGTGATACCCGCGATCGAGTTCTCGAATATGCAGTGGAGCGAATAACGCACCCATTTTTTTCTGATTCTATGCGTGTCTAGCCTACACTGCTGCCCTATATAGTTTGTAACTGAGTGATATTCTGCCAAATACGGAAACAGTGAAAGTGTCAAACAGGGCTTTGGCAAGAGCACGAGCGTACTCACAGGGCCGGGCCTACTATGTGTCGTTCTGTACTATAGCATAAATCGCTTAGTTGCTTATTAGCGA
>JAOZHK010000145.1 GCA_026014905.1 Candidatus Bathyarchaeota archaeon | reverse complement strand
TTCAATCCAGACGTTGTAGCTTGTAGTGCACTGGCAACATGCAATGCTTACGTAGTTCTGAGAACATTAGAGACTGCGAAAAGAGTTAATCCAAATGTTGTCACTGTCGCTGGAGGTCAGCATTTCACAGCTACAGCCCAAGAAAGTTTGGAAGCATATCCTGAAATCGACGTTATCGTCAGAGGAGAAGGCGAAATCACCTTTGCAGATCTTGTGAACAAGGTAGCTAACGGATCCTCCTTTTCAACAATACAGGGAATATCCTTCCGACATAACGGAGAGATTACACATAATCTATCACGACCACTAATTCAGGATCTTGATGATTTACCCTATCCAGGATATCATTTTGTGAAAGATGTGGTTCATAAGTATCACTTCCGTGCCATGTCTGGACAGAAGATGCCCTATGTTTTGATTGAAGGATCGAGGGGGTGTCCACATCGTTGCACGTTCTGTTCTCAATGGTGCTTCTGGCAAGGTGTGTGGCGAAAGAAATCGCCTCTACGTATTGCCGATGAAATCGACTATTGTTTCCACAATTTTGGCAGTCGGTTCGTGTGGTTAACCGATGATAATTTCGGAGTGGGTCAACGAGCTCGTGAACTGGCCAACGAAATCATTCAGAAAGGAATTGCTGATGATTTGATGTGGTTTACCCAAGCACGATGTGATGACATCATCAGACATCAAGACACCCTGCCGACATTACGGAAGTCCGGTCTCCGTTGGGTCCTTCTAGGAATTGAAAACTCAAGGCAATTAACACTTGACTCCTTCAAGAAGAAGATTACGCCTGAAGACGCCAAGCAAGCAGTGAAACTCCTCCAACAGCATGACATTTTCGCCCAAGCAATGTTCATCATTGGTGAACGCAACGATACCGCAGAGTCAATTAAGGAATCACGAGCGTTCATTAACGAATTAGATCCCGACTTCGTCATCTACGCGATTCTGACACCTTTCCCTGGAACAGAACTGTTCGAAGAAGCAAAAAAGAACAGGTGGATAGAAGATTCGAATTGGGCCCACTATGACATGGTGCATGCCATAATGCCAACAGAAACCTTGTCACGAAAAGAAGTACAAGAAGAACTCTATAAATGTTATAGAAGTTTTTATGGTTCATGGAAAAGACGAATTCAGGGAGTATTTTCTCGAAATGTGCTGAAAAGAAGAGTTTATAGATTTATGATAAGTCAAGGTATAGTTAGACAACTGAGAGACCTTTTTTAAATTCTCTATAATTAATGAGGTTTAGAAAATTAGAAAATTGAAATATCACGTTCTAGAAGCCTATATCGCAATTATCTAATGATTTTCATGACTAGATTTTAATTCCTATAAATACAAACAATTAATTCCGTCAAAATGATATTAGATTGTCACATAATCAGGATATAACTTTGAGGAAAAACATGAAATCAACAGAGGATTTACACAATATTCCTCGAACAGGGCGAATTGGCAGATTTGCCAAAATAGTCGAAAGCAAAACGGCTAAAGATTCCTATGTACGAATAATGGAAAAATCAAACGAATATAACAAATATAAACCTGCTAACAAAGCCCTCTGGTGGAAAAACGCAGTTGAAAGACTAGAAAATGTGCTGGAAACAGATAAGGCTATAGAAATAATGAAAGCTTGTGGCAGTAAATGTTGTGGACAAGGACAACGAAAAACTGCAAAACGACTTATGAACGAGTCATCTTCTCTTGAAGATTTTCTTAAGAGAGTCAGTACCTATGAAGTCAAAGAGGGAGAACTCGAGTATCAATTGATAAATGATCATACAATTATTGGAAAGCATAACAAATGCTTTTGCGGTCAAGTTAAAAAAACGACGGAGCTGTTTAAGAATCAAACGTATTGCCAATGTTCAGTGGAATTTAATAAGCAGTTTTTTGAAGCAGCATTCGAAAAACCGGTACATGTTGAATTGAAACAATCAATTATTACCGGTGGAGACTGCTGTGAATTCGAGATCAAGCTGGCTAGCTCTCATTGAATTTGGCAAGCAAAAAAATGTTCTACATCTTCAATGAATTGCATCGTTCAGCTTTCTATTTACGTGGTTAACACATAGCGCGCACTGCAACAAGTAAAGTGAATTCTATGTCTCGAAAAGATTACCGAAGCGTAACACTTTCAGAAGGCTTGTATCTCGAACTAGAGAAATTTGTGGCACAATCCAATGGCTATTATGTCTCAATTGCTAAAGTGGTCCGTGAAGCATTACGGGACTATCTGAGAAAACGCGCGCGCGTTAGATTTATCATTGCTTCTTCAGGTATTCACGTAACGCTTCTCGGACCACTTCTGTGACTGAAACATAGTACCCATTGGATTGCTCAACAAAATTCTCGAGCTGACGATATAGTCCTTCAGGTAACGTGATACCTCGAAATTCATTTCTTGACATAGTCCTTTCTACATTTCATACAATATATTAAATATTGTTCTCATGAGGCAATTGTCATGCCTGTTCTTGGATACCACGCGCGATAACGATGACAATTGCTAGTGAACCTGAAGGTTACATATGAGTTTATCACGTGATCCGCGAGTGCATTACCTTTTATATATTTGATGATCACCTAATACTTGTCTTCATGGGAGACCTATTAGTGTGAATCGAACGCTGTTCTTCATTGTAATTTTCGTAGCATTATTTGTGGGCGTTGCTCTTGATCAAGCCACAGGAAATTTATTGTTTGGGACTGTTATCGTTGTAGCTGCAGTGATTATGGTCGAAATCTTTTATCGAAAAGCTGATGATGAGAAGTAATCTGATCACGGAGCTTCCAGGGAAGTAGAGAAGACTCGAAGGTTCTGGATTATTTTCCTCTGTTGGGAGCTGGATTTATCTAATTCATTATGTCTATAGCTCTGCTGAAGATTGTTTATGGCTTGGTCAAGCTCTTTTTTTATTAGCTGATGGGGGGCATTTGGTGACATGAGCTGGGTTTGAATGTGTTCTAATCTCTGAAGCGCGTACTGGTAATTTGTTGTGTGTTCTCTCGGCTTCATCCCGATTCTAATAAGTTCAAGAATTTGGTGTTGAAGAGTCAATACTGGTTCTCGTTGTTCCAGAGGAATGACGAGTTTCAAGGGGATGCGGAGTATTTGGTGATACAGATGTTGCGTCTCTTGTTGTAAGATCTGGAGTTTTCGCGCTATCTTTGGATCGTTTTTCAGCATTTCTATGGTTGAAGCTCGTGAGCTATCGAAAGCTTGACTGATTAATCGTTTCGCCTCGATGCCTCTATTATTTTCGAGCATGTGAGGGATGTTGGCAATGTAATTTAGCCAATCATTAAGATCTGTTAGGAGATTCGGGTTCGCTTGAACTAGGAGATCGAACAGGATGACCTCCATTTTGCGTAAAACATCGATTACTGCTGCAAGACTGATTCTTTCTGGGGGTTTCGGTATCGCAAGTTCAAGCCAGAACGCGACTTCTCGATCGACGTGATGATCGGATTCGATCATGAATGAATAATATTTTTGCACGTTCCCGTGATCTGGGTTCTTGTACAGGTCATACAATTTGGTATTAATGCGTCCATGATAGAGTTCGCTTTTTAATGCAAGCCCAATGGCGATTTTTAGGAGTTGGGTCACGAATTTTTTCTCTCATCAGCCAGCATACGTGCGTGCAAATCTGAAGCTGGCTCGCTCTGAAGTGCATGAATTCCAGTACTGGGTTAGGGGGTTAGTCTTGTTGCGAGGCTAGTTTCCCGCCACTTCCCCAGTTGGTTTTGGGGATGTCATGAATGATAATGTTTAACACTTCAGGTGGTACGCCGATTTGTTTGAATGCCTCCGTGATTCCTTGAATGAGAGTTTCTTTCTGACTTGCGGATCGTCCTTCCCACATTTCTACTATTACAACGGGCATAATGTTCACTCTTCTCAGTTATAGGAATCCTATTTCTCGATCAGGTCTTTTAACTTTTCTGGCTTAATGCGCGCGGGTTCTTTGATCGATGGAATCATACGCGTTATGATAATAACGCTGACATGCGGGTTGACGCATCCTGGTACTTGAGCTGGAAATCCGGTCCGGTATGCTCCACTTTAATTGATGCAGCGGCTGAAGCAAATAGTCCGCAGTCAAACAAGCTTTTTGCTTTCAAGTACTCAGTGATAAACGCCCCAATATAGGTGTCACCAGCACCAGTGGGATCGTGCGCTGTCGTTTTATACGCCGGAATACGAATGAATTCCTTTCCCCTCGCAATTACTGAGCCTTTTTCAGCTAAGGTAACAATGCTGAGTTGAGCCCCCCATTCATTTAATAGCCGTGCGGCGGTATAGGGACTCTCAACGGATGTGAGAGTGTAGGCTTCGTGTTCGTTGGGTTTAATCACGTCAACAAGCGATGCAAGCCGTTGGGCCTTCTGACGATCACACGTATGGACGACGCGTCCTTCCTGATTGATTGCACGGAGCATGCCTTGAGGGTCAAGAAAGAGTTGAGCTTTGGAATTCTCTCGAATATACTCGATTAAGGAAATCTCGATTTCTTGCAGGATCGGAGCGAGAAGAATTGTTTTGGCTTCAAGCGCTTCATCTGGTAGATCTTCGGGAAAAATTGTGCTAGCGACGCCTAATACATCCAGAGTTCGGTTACCCTGAGTATCATAAATTAGTTTAAACCCGCCAGTATCTTTGGAGTGCTTAATAGCGAGAGGGGTGATGCCGTATTGCATCATTTTCTGGTTAAATCGAGTCGTGTATTGTGGACCAATACTGCCAATTAAGGCAACATTGTGTAAACCCAGTTTTCGAGCGGCTAAGCACGCGTTTGTACTACAACCCGATAAGATGCGGCCAGGAATCTGTCGCGTCGGCGTGATGATTTCATCGAAGACCGGGTTTCCTATAGCTACTAGGTCGAACATGGTTATCTTCCTCGGGTGCGCTGGTACGTGTAATGTAGGCGTTGCGCCACGGTAATATGCGATAATATTCCCACCACGATGCTTCCATAGTTTAGGATGCCGGGAAGGCTCGGATCCAGTATGGAGGCACCGATCAGGACTAGGAGTTTTTCTTGGCGTTCAGCTATACCGACGGTACAGCTGGCTAATCCGCCTACGGATTCGGCTTTGGCTCGTGTGAAGCTTGCCATGATCATCCCAAAAATGGTGAAGAATCCCCAATACCATGGTGTGTAATCTCCTGCTATTATCCCGATCATAATAAGTAATTCTGCGTATCGATCAATGACGTGATCGAGGGTGGCTCCAAATCGACTGGTGGTCTCGGTGGCGCGGGCGATGGCGCCATCAAACATGTCAAGCACACCCGTGAGGATAATGAGGCTGGCTCCATAGATGGGGAGTTGATTCCCATACAGGTATGCGGAGCATGCAGCTGTGGCTACACTTGCTGCTGTCATCATATTAGGCGTAATGCCTAGCTTGGCAAATGTCGAGCCTGCCGGTGCAACCATCTTCTCATAATGTGCCCTCAATTTTCCGAGCATTCACGTGACCTCTAGTCCGTATCATTATTTTTCGATGACATGATGTATTTGTTGAATATGGCTTCCCAATCGATTTTATACATTATGAGGAGGACACTGATTAATAATATGCTGGAAATCACAATAGTTACAAGTCCTCCCGATTCACCAAATAGAATCTGGATAAACTCAAATGATACGTGACCCGAATACGCAATAATGAAAGACATCAGAAGTTTACCAATAAATGTCGGGATGATGGCTTTGACTAAACTGTATCGCATCATCCCGAGTGGAATGAATAAGAGGTCATCGGGGAGTGGCGTTAGTGCGAAGAGAAAGATAGCGAGTACGCCAAATCGGTCAAAGATCTTCAACATGTATTCCATCCGCCGTTTCATGTGCTCACTGACAATGGTGTGCCCATAATATCCCAAGATATATCCAGAAAGCTCGCCGAGAGCGGAGCCCAGTCCGCTCGCTATCGCGAGAAGAATCGGGTCCAGTGAGGAGCCGAGCGCGTACAGGACAAGCGTGTAAGGAATGGGGAAGATGATTGTGAGTGCACTGATCAAACTGATTACGAAGACACCGATATAGCCAAATTGGACAAGGTATGTTATCCACTCCACATTGATCACAGCAGCTGTAGTCGATATAGTGCTATAAGCCAAGAGTATGTTACTTTATTGTCTATAGGTATCTTCTCTACTTCTTCTTCACAGGTACTAAATAGCTTATCTCTTTTACAGATCTACGATCCGCATGGGTAAGAGACTGCAAAACTGGTTAGAAAAGACACTTAACAAGCAAACTAAAGCCCTTAACAGAAGAAGATGGGGACGATTTGCCACGTGGGCTGTCACTACCAAGAATCCCCTCACTGGTAAGCCCTACTTTTCATGCCAATTGGAACACGTGGATGATCAGATTAGATCAGACTTCGAAGACATGAAAACAGCCCTCTTCCTTGACAAGTACAGAGACATTCTCACCAAGTATTGTGCCAGCCTCTCCCATCATAAGAATAACACTATCAATAGCTATATGGGATCCATTAAAGCCTTCTTTGCCTCAGAAACCATCAACATCACTCTCTCTCAAGGCACTCTCCCCAACCTCGAGTTAGCAACTGGGGAACATGAGTTTACTAAAGAAGAACTCCAAGCCATGAGAGAAGTGGGCACCTGGGAAGACAAAGCTAGAGTCAGCACAGCTCTACTAGGATGGGGAGTAGGAGACTTTCTCAACCTCACAGTCAAAGACATCCAGCACCTTCTCACACTAGTCGATCCAGATGGCTTTGTGACTTTCCTCACAGACCGAATCAAGACCCGAAGGCATTCAGTCAAAGCAGTAGGCATCTTGATTCCAGAAGCTGTTGCAGACCTTGAAAAGTATCTGTCTACCATAGACAGCTCTCAGAAAGAATTATGGACCACTAAGACTCCTCATGGCATGAACCTCTGGCTGAGATCTCTAGCACACAAAGCTGGCATCCAGCCTAGAGGCAGAATTAGGTTTCACTGCGTCAGAAAGTTCATGTTCACTATAGCAGAATTTAATGTCGACACCAAATTTGCTAAGATCATTATAGGGAAAAAGGTCAGATATGCCGATTTGACCTATTCCACAGGATTGAAGCAGAGAGTCCTTCAACAATACAAAAAGAGGATTTATCCCCATGTCTCCCTCACAACAATTCTCCAACCTCATCAAGATTTGCAAGCACAACTAGATCATCAAAGCCAAGAGATCAAGGATCTCAAGACCAGTCTTCACACTCTCCAAGAACTAAATGTAGCACACAAACAGCAACTCCACGATTTTCAGGAAAAAATGATGGTTCTCCTCTCCTCAGAGATCACTTTTCAGAAGCTAGATCTCTTCAATCTCAAAGATCTCACTCAACACCAGCCAAGAAAGGAATCAGCTCTCAAAACCTATCTAATGCATTTGGAAGCAAACCTTGAAGAACTAGAGCAAATGCAGAGACAACTCCTCCAAGATCCCGATCTGAAAAAGATCTATCACAGACAACTGACTCAACAGATCAGCGACAAAGACTATCATAACATCATGAAAGAATTAAAGAACACACAATTCATACGAGACTAATGCTCCAGCTTAACTGCTCTTGCGTTCCCTCACAGAGCCTTGAATGATTACCCATTAATCAACGAAAAGCTACTTTCATGTGTAAACGTGTCCTTTCTTTAGTAGATAGCTAAGGTAGCAAAAACAAGCTCAAATTAGGCTCTTTTCTTCTTTTTTCATGACTTATGCTTCATTACTCTCAAACTGGAGCCTGAGATCACTTTAGTAAGAAATCCTATAGAGAACCTATCCTTTCTTTAATAATTAGATAATGTCATCAAAATCCAGATAATTTAGGCTCCTTTTTTAGAGTTTCAAGGTATAGACTGCATTACTAGGATAATGTAGTCTGCAATCACCTTACGCGCGCGCGTATAGCTGGAGACGAAGATGAAGACCGCAACGCCAATCCATAACATACGCCCATTGACAAGTGCGGGATTCGGATTAACCAGTTGATCGTTGTTGGAGAGGTGCAGTGTATTAGAGACAAGAAAGTTCCGTTGCCATCGGCCTAGCTAGCTAGCTCAGCCGTGCATATTAACTCCATAGAACAGAAATTGGACGGATATAAAACAAAACTTGGATTGAGCACGGACCACTCGCACTTGCTAGCTGTGCGCATACTTTTAAACATCAAGTAATACTCGCTTAATTTGTGCGAATGTGGGTGTCTAACCAGGTGTTCATCACTTTGTCGACGACTTTGTCGATAAAGCTGGTACGATATGTGATTAGGATTTTCGCGACACGCTCTTCGTCGATCAGTCGATAAATATGTTCGGTGCCCACGCGCTCTCGGATAAGGATGCCGTGCTCCACTAAATATTTCAGATAAAAAGCTAGTGTGGAACGTGGTAACTGTAATTGATCTATGAGCAGCTTGAATCGGGTTTTGCGTTGTCTTAATACGATAAATACGATGTCTCGCATGCGTTTCTGCCGTAGCGCTGAGACAATGCGTTTCTCCGCTTCATCGAAGGGCTTGGCGAAATATCGAATGATGCCTTTATTTTGGTCTCGAAGGATGATTTCCTTTTTTACCATGTAACCTAAATGGTAGTCTACCGTCGATAAGGGCATATCCAGCACACGTTGAAGTTCTCTCAGATGAATCCCAGGATTCGAAGAAATGACACGATAAATTTTCCGTCGATTCTCGTTCTCGAGGATTTCATCCCTGTACATTCTTCTCTAGTCCTTTAGAATGCCAGCAAGAATGAAGGTTAATGCAATAATGTGGAGAAACAGATGGAAATTCTCATCAAATACTAGAGGTTGACCGAGCATTTCGCCAAGTGTGAGAAGCGCATATACCACAAAGGAGCCAAAGCCGATCGCGATGAACAGCATCTTATTGCTTTTTAACCGCAAGTAAGTCAAGAACACGATGCCGAACAAGCTACTTGTGGCAGCAACAAGGACCACGCGGATAATTACATCAAGAACAGCGGTCATCTCGTTAGTCTCCTGCGTATATGTAATCTAGCAACAACGGATGATAGAGGTTTCATCGAGCCACAGCGTATGGCTAACATGTCG
The DNA here is from genome assembly GCA_026014905.1 of Candidatus Bathyarchaeota archaeon. Next base: position 13,332 of record JAOZHK010000145.1, on the reverse strand, counting down.
CGATGTCTAATCTTTGTCCTAATAGATTCCAAGGTTTGTTCGATGGATCTTATAACATCGTTATTAATAAATGCTCTTTGAGTGACGAATACTATGCAATCGCATTTCGATGTTAAGACCTCACATCATGCTTCAGATGTTATGCATCAGACCCCCCAACGTGATTTAGTCTATCAAATCATTTATGTCCACAATAATAACGAGCAGGTGAAAGTGGTTGAAACACCTACCATTCAGTTTGAACATGTGTTAACATGGTTACAGATGGGCAATGCCATCTTCATCACCCAGATGCATCAAGATCAGGAGTGAACATCCTTTTCTAGGATACAAGGGACAAGCTATGATTGATCGTCTTCTTCAACAGATCATGCGATTAGATCCACTACACGATTGCATTGATTTTAGCTATCAGGATCGCTTCAAAGGGGAATCCTCACTTCTTTTTCGCCAAGTACCTGACTCCGATACTCTCATAGTCTTTTTTGGATCAATGAACGGTAAGATTGGCACAATTTCCCCATTTGAATTTTTACGGAGCACCGCTCATTTCGCCGCACATAAGCTCTACGTTCGGGATTTTTATCAGAGCTATTATCATAAGGGGTTACATGGGTATACACAGAACATTCACGAAACTCAGACCCTGATCAAAACATTCATTCACAAACATGAGATCGAGAATTTAATTTGTGTCGGACATTGCGCGGGAGGCTATGCTGCAATCCTGTTCGGTTCGCTATTGAGCGCCGTCGTCGTCCACGCGTTTAGCCCTCAAACGTTTCTTAATGCTGGTCAAAAACTCTTGCATTTAGATCCCAGCTTTCATCACTATACGCGAAAAATGTATGCGACATCTACTGAAACTCGCTATTTTGACTTGAACCATCTCACTCCCAATCCAAAAACCCAATTTGTTGTACATTATCGCGCATCCGTGCGACGTGAGCGCATTCACGCGTTTCACTTAACATTCAACAATGTGGTACGAGTTGCATACGATAGTGATACAACTCCTGTCCGAATACTTCGAGATCAGGGATTATTGATCGACGTATTAATAAGTGACAAACCAGTCGAGATTCTTAAGCCAGTTGATGAATAGATGCCAAATATAGTGGTTGATAGGGAACAGGCTAGACATAGACTTCGCAAAAACCGAGTGAATCTGCGCTTAATCGATGGCTCAGTCATTGTGAATGTACAATTACTATCGACCTTAAAAAAGACACATACGCTCCGGTATCGAACACCTTTTGGTAACGAAGAAATCGCATTAAAAGAACTCCGCGAGATAGAGCCCCTTCCCATTTCACTATGCCTCTCTAACCACGTGAACTAAGCATGAAAATAACACATGCCATGACAGAACCCCCACTCCAAATACCAGCAACTATCTCTGCATTAGACGCCGTAAAAATAATGGTAGACACTAGCGTCAATAGCCTCATCGTGACCGATCATGAGAAAATAATTGGAATTATCTCTCACGATGATATTCTACAACTAACACGGAAACCGCTTTCGGATATCCAAGTCAAAGAACTTGTGTCTACTGCATCTTTGAGGACCATAGGACAAGATCATACCTGTGAAGACGCCATTACATTGATGATTATTGAAGGTATTCGCAAACTCCTGATCACTGATGACGGAGCGATAGTTGGGATATTCACGTTATCCAATATCTGTGAATGTCAATGACTGCATCGAGCCAACGTGTTGATAGTGAATTGCATAAACCATAAATATAACTATGTTATATTATTTAGGTAAACCTAAATAAATGATGTCGCATGGTTACCAGTTTTATCATCACCTTCCGAGAAGCCCTGGAAGCAGCTCTCATTGTCTCCATTATTATGGCGTATCTGGGAAAGATTGGGCGGCGCGACCTGTATAAATACCTGTATCTAGGCACTGGGATCGCAGCGCTGACAAGTGTTCTTTTGGGTAGCCTCGTTCTGTCAGTCTATGGGGGATTACCCGCTGGAGCCGACAAAGTGTTTGAGGGTGCTGCCTCCATCACTGCGACCATCGTGTTAACATATATGATTTTCTGGATGGCACAGAATGCCAGGAAAATGCGCAATGAGATCCACAAAAAAATCTCAGCAGCTGTGACTACTGGACAAGTTTTTAGCATCGCTACATTAGCGTTTGTCTCTGTATTTCGGGAAGGGCTTGAGACAGTGCTGTTTCTTACTGCACTGGCGGTCACCGATCCCTTAGGAACAGTTATCGGTATGCTGACAGGGATTAGTGTCGTCATTGTATTGGCCGTATTGATGATGCGGGGCGTATATCGAATCAATCTTCAAAAGTTCTTTAAGTACACGAGTGTGCTCCTTGTCGTCTTTGCAGCTGGATTATTGGGCTATGGCGTTCACGAATTCATCGAAGCGGGACTCGTTCCCCCCATCATTGAACATGTGTGGGATATTAACCCCCTCGATGCCATGCATCCCCTTCATGAAAACGGTGCGATAGGTTCAATTCTCAAGGCGTTAGTGGGATACGATGGTAATCCCGAGTTGTTACGGGTCATCGCATACGTGGGGTACTGGCTTATCATCGGATACTATCTGCTTCGAACATATGCTCCAAATTACGTTTCTCTGAACCGCAACAGCAAGGAGGAAATACAACTTGTCGAACACACAATTACATCGTAATATTTCAGAAAACGTCGAAGAATATCTTGAGGCTCTTTGGATCTCGGAAGAGCTTGGATACTCGATTGCGAAGCTCAGCTGGATAGCGAAACGGCTGGATGTTGCTCCATCAAGCGTGTTTGAGATGTTTAAGAAACTAGAAATCCGTAGCTTGGTCAACTATTATCCCTACCGAGGAATTCAAATGACCGAGAAAGGTCGTCAGATAGCCCGACAAGTGGTACGAAACCATCGACTTATTGAGGTCTTGATGAAACAGACGCTGAGCATGCACATTGATGAAACGGTGGCTTGTGGGGTGGAACATCACATGACTCAACCATTCACTGATGCACTCTGCACATTACTTAAGCATCCTAGAACATGCCCGCATGCGAATGTCATTCCCTCTGGGACCTGCTGTCTCGAACACGAACGGTCCTAATTCTATTGTACTTGATCCAGAGTTGTTTAACGAACGAGTTACAACTTACGTGTGCGCGTTGTATGAGTAATTAATGATGCTCGTGTTTCATAGGTTCATGGGTTTGAACCTGTGATAGATATTTCTGTGGATTCTTGGTAAATTCGTTCTCATGTTCTTTTGAGCAAAAGTATATAATGTTGCCATTTATCTCGACCCTGCCAGCTGCTTCGTCTGGGTTGACATTCATACCACACACAGGATCCACGGTAATGTGTTTTTTCTCGATAACTTCGGCTATTTTAGGCTCATATTTTCTGAGGGTTTGACTATTGATGGCGACAATCACAGTGCTCAAGGACATCAAGACGGCGCCTATTGCTGGGCTGACGACGACGCCGAAGTTGTAGAGAATACCCGCGGCTAAAGGTATAGCAAAAATGTTGTAGCCTGCGGCCCACCAAAGGTTTTGTACCATTTTAGAATAGGTTTTTCGGGATAAATCGGCGACTTTGGATACATCGCGTGGATCATTTTTCACAAGGATGATGTCGGCACTTTCGATCGCGACATCAGTACCCGCACCGATCGCGATGCCAACATCAGCGGTCACTAGTGCAGGTGCATCGTTGATTCCGTCGCCGACCATCGCGACTCGGAGCCCCTTGTCCTTTAATGATGTGATCTTTTCGGCTTTCTCGTGAGGGAGGACTTGAGCAAAATAGTCATCAATCCCGAGTTCATGCGAGACTCCCTGCGCTACTTCTTCTGCATCCCCCGTGAGCAGGAACACCTTGACACCAATGTCTTTGAGCTCGTTAACTGCGTCGTAGGATTCTGCGCGAACCAGGTCTGAGAGCGCGAATGCGCCTGCCAGAGTTCCGTCGACGACGGTATACACTACCGTTTTTCCCTGTTGTTGCAGTTGCGTTATCTTGGTATCCGTGATCTCGATCTTCATGTCTTTGAGGAGATTGGGGCCACCCATATGGACTTCTGCTCCCTGGACTTTTCCGAAGGCGCCTTTGCCAGGTATGGCGTGAAATTCATCTGTTGGTGGAATTGCTATGCCTTTGTTCTTGGCATACTCGACAATTGCTTGGGCGATGATGTGTTCTGAGTTTCGTTCCACACCTGACGCATATTCGAGCAGTTCTTTTTCAGGAACCAATGAAATGATATCGCTGACACCAAATCGCCCCTCAGTGAGAGTGCCGGTTTTATCGAAGACTACGGCATCGACGTCTTTTACGGATTCAAATGCGCTTCGATCTCGGATGAGGATTCCACTTTTGGCTGTGATTGATGTTGACAGCGCGACGACTAGCGGAATTGCTAAGCCTAGGGCGTGCGGGCAGGCGATGACTAGAACGGTAACGCTTCGTTCAAGAGCGATATCGGGTCGTCCCAGCAGAAACCACCCGATATATGTGATAATTCCGACACTGAGAGCTACGTAGAACAGTAAGGCTGAAGCGCGGTTGGCTAGATCTTGGGTGTGTGATTGGCTTTCTTGGGCTTGTTCGACGAGGGTAATGACCTGGGATAAATATGTTTCTTCCCCTGTCCGTTCGATACGTATCGTGAGAACTCCTTCTCCGTTGATGGCGCCACCGATGACTTGATCGCTGCCCGTTTTGTGAATGGGTTTAGATTCGCCGGTTAAGAGGGCTTCATTCACATAGGATTCACCTTCAAGTACGACGCCATCTGAGGGGATTTTCTCTCCGGGACGGACCAAGACGATGTGCTGCACTTGGAGCTGAGCCACAGGGACATCTATAATATCGCTGTTTTGGACGAGGTGTGCTGTGGTGGGCATGATTTTGACGAGTTCTTCTAATGCTCTGGATGCTCCGAGGATGCTTTTTGCTTCAACCCAATGCCCCAACAGCATGACATCGATGAGAGTGGCCAGTTCCCAGAAGAAATCTTTTCCTTCGATGAAGAAGACGGTGCTCGCAGAGTAGAAGAATGCGACGGATATCGCGGTTCCAATAAGGGTCATCATGCCGGGTTGGCGTTTTCCAAGTTCTTGCGCCAGTCCTTTCAGAAAGGGTACTCCACCATAAATGTACACAATTAACGAGAGCAGAAACAGCACTTCATTGTGAAAGGGAATATTAAGAGTAAACCCAAGCCACTCTTGGATCATTTCAGAAAGGAGTAATATTGGAATGGTGAGAATTGTGGAAAATATGAATTTTCGCTTAAACACTTCGATGTGGTGAGCATGATGACTCATAGAACTCACTTTATTAGTACTGTTTTACTGATATTTCTATGTTTATTGTATGATAAGAGAACAATTATTCACAAGCTACTTTGACTTTATGCGATGTGAGCTTTGAATTCGTTATGTGTTTTTTTAATGATCTCAAAAGCTTCCGACCAGTTCTTTGTCAAGTATAATAAATTCACATCTTTTTGCTTTAAGAACTGGTGTTGTAACGGCCACTTCGTTATCCAACTCAGAAAGTCGCGCCACATGTCACCTAGCAAGATAATGGGAATGTCGCGAATCATTTTGACTTGGAGCAATTGCCAAGTATAGAACAGTTCTAATGTGGTCCCTACACCGCCAGGCGCGACAACAACGATGTTTGCGAGTTCCATGAAGTTATCTAGACGTTCCGAGAATTGAGAAAATTCTCGTTTAATATCTAAATGGTGCGCACTCCGTTGTTCTCTCGGCAACTGAATTTGTAGACCTATCGATTGCACTGTTTTTTTATCTGGATCTCCTGCATAATGTCCTTCGCTTGCCGCATCCATCAACCCCGGTCCGCCTCCCGTGACGAGATCCATGCCTTCTTCGGCAATCTGTTTCGCTAGCTTATAAATTGTGCTCCAGATTTCATCTCCTCTTACAATTCTTGCGGAACCAAAAATCACAACACGAAATTGACGTTTCATCGATTTGAGACAATATTCATCAATTGCATTGGGTTCTATAGGTGCATCATTATTCTTTTTCTTGTGCATGATATTCACTCTGTTAGAAGCATATAGAGGGGGTCAGCTCTTCGTTCTCTGATAATCGGTTTCTTGATAGATGCTGCGAACATAGGTTGTCATGCATTTGGAGCAACAGAAATGCTGGCGTTCACCGTTGATCGATATGAATGTGTGTTCACTTGTTGTGGTGTCAATATTCATTCCACAGAGTTTACAATACTGTTTTGTCAGTGCATCACTCCGGATCGGTTGAAGACATATTGGGCATTTTTTTTCTTTCATGTTGGTTTTTTCACCTTATCTCGTTCAATGCGTAAACGTTTTTCCCAAAAAAAGAGGGGATATGAGGGGATTAGGTATTATGTCTTCAGATATTTGTCGGGATTGGTCTCAAAGGCTTTTTTGCAGCCTGGTGCACAGAAGTAGTAGGTTACGCCTTGATGGGTTGTGGTCCACTTAGCTGTAGCTTCGTCGACTTCCATGTCACACACTGGGTCACGTGCCATGTATTCACCTCCTGTCGGTTTGATATGATGGTTGAAGGTTTGTACGTCTCAAGAGATTCGCGTTCGTCACGACGGTTATGGAACTTATCGCCATCGCGATCTCGGCGATTACCGGATGTGCTAAGCCGAGCATGGCAAAGGGGATCATGACCACGTTGTAAAAGAAGGCCCAGAACAGATTCTGTTTGATCTTTCGAAATGTCGCTTTTGATAGTTTCACTGCTTTGACAACGTCCGATAGGTTTCCTCTTACAAGCACCACATCGCCTGCTTCGATCGCGATATCGGTGCCCGTGCCTATGGCGATTCCCACATTAGCTTGCGTTAATGCGGGTGCGTCATTGATCCCGTCACCGACCATCGCGACTAGGCCCACTTCATTCTGGAGTCGCCTGATCTCGTCGACTTTTTGGTCGGGGAGTACTTCCGCGAGGACGCGAGAGATACCAACTTTCTGTGCGATGGCATCACCTGTCCGTTGATTGTCGCCGGTGAGCATGACGGTTTGAAAGCCCATCTGTTCAAGTTCTGTGATCGCGTCGATCGAATCCTCTTTGATGGTGTCGGCTTCTGCGATAATGCCAAGCAGTTGACCATTCTGTGCTACGAGCATCGCCGTTTTGGCTTCATCTTCTAACGTCTTTAGTGTGGGTTCTAAGCTGCTGTAGTCGATTCCCTCGTCATCCATAAGCTTTCGATTTCCGATCAAGAGGATGCTTTCCCCTTCGAGCTCTCCCATGATTCCCCGACCTGTAATTGACTCGAACTTCTGCAATGGCATTAACTTGAGGTTTTCCTCTGTGGCTTTCCTGATGATCGCTTCCGCGAGGGGATGCTCTGACCCCTGTTCAATGCTGGCCGCCAATCTCAAGACAGCTGTCTCTTGAAAACCATCAGCTGCAACAACGTCTGTCACTTCGGGGTGGCCTTTCGTGATCGTCCCAGTCTTGTCGAAGACGATGACCTTGACTTCTTTCAGGGTTTGGATAGCCTCTCCGCGCCGGATCAAGACGCCGTTTTCTGCACCCATGCCGCTTCCCACCATAAGAACCGTCGGCGTTGCCAGGCCTAGAGCACAGGGACATGCAATGACGAGTGTGGCAACGGTGCCAAAGATAGCGAGTGAAACTACGCCTAGCGTTGGATCAACCCACGGCAAGAACTGACTTGCCCAGACCCCCACGCTCCCCATGGCTCCCGGAACCACTAACCAGAGAACAAGCGTTATGGACGCAAGGACTAACACTGCTGGTACAAAGTAGCCCGTAACCCGGTCCGCAAATTCTTGAATCGGAACCTTGGATCCTTGAGCTTCTTCCACCATCTTTATGACCTGCGAGAGGAACGTATCTCTCCCGATTTTGGTAGCTCTGACTTTGAGAAAGCCGCGCTGATTCACAGTGGCTCCGATGACATTGTCGCCTAGCTTTTTGGTGACCGGCATGGATTCTCCTGTCGCCATCGACTCGTCAACGCCACTCTCCCCTTCGGTGACCACACCGTCCGTGGGGACCTTTTCACCTGGTCTTACGAGCATGAGATCGCCGACGAGTACCTCGTCTATTGGGATCTCGAGTTCCGTCCCTTCGCGGAGAATTCTCGCGGTTTTTGCCTCGAGTTCGAGCAGTCGTTTGATGGCTTGAGAGGCTCTGCCTTTCGCTTTCGCTTCGATGTATCGACCTGTGAGGTGGAAGGACATGATCATGGCGCTGACGCCTGCGTAGTTAGCGATTGGTACGAAGAATGATGGAGGTCCGGTCAGGAAAGACGCTAGAGTTCCCAATAGGATCAAGACATCCATGTTTGCGCTTCCATGGATTATGGCTGTGACAGCGGATCGATATGTCGACCAGCCAGGATAGAAGAGGACGGGTGCAGCAAGCATGATCAACCCAAGATTGAATACTGAGGCGTTAGGCCACATGATCCCAAAGAACATCTCGGGGATCATCCACAGCATGATTGGTAGGGTGAGTGCCCAGGAGAGGAGGGCTCGTCTCTTGGCAGTTGAGAACGCCTGAAGTTCTCGTGCTTCTTCCTCCTCAAATGTGGCTCGCTGGTCTTCTCGTCCCAGAACTTGGTAACCAGTATTTTCGATTGCCTTTTTAATTTCGTCATAGCCCACTATCGTGGAGTCATAGACGACCATGGCTTTTTCTGTCGCGAGATTCACGTTGGCTTCTATGACGCCGTCAGTATTTTGTAGAGCGTGCTCGATGGTTTGTGCACATGACGCACAGGTCATACCGCTGATCCGTAAAATAAGTCTCTGAGTTCCTCGGGCTACATCATATCCAGTGTCTTGAACGACTTGTACTAGTGCTTGTTCACTTGTCTCCTCGTCATTATATTCGATATACGCGATCTCCGTCGCAAAATTGACTGAGGCATTACTAACGCCCGTGGCTCTCGTCAACGCTTTCTCTATAGATTGTGCGCAGCTTGTACACGTCATGCCCGCGATCTTGATAGCCTGTTTTGTTACGTTGTGTTTTTGTGTTAGATTGTTGTTTGACAAATGAGCTCGAACACCTTGATTATTGTGTTTGATATAGATATATCTTCATCAGACTTATAAATATGTCTATAAAAGATATGTTTTTCAGAGAGTTTAAATACCTCGGAAACAGATATTATTAGGCATGTCTAGTGACGAATGGGCCTCGGACATGGTGCGATCCTCCATCATCATGTGGTTGTATGAACAACCACTCCACGGATACGCCATCATCAACAACATCAAAACGCGCCTGAAACGAAACGTCAGCCCCAGCCTCGTGTATCCCTTTCTACGTCAACTTGAAGAAAAAGGCTTAGTGAAATGCACGCTACAACCTGTCGGTCAGAAACCGAGAAAAGTGTATGAACTGACTGAAGAGGGACGGCAACTGACCACCGTACTGTTTAAACGATTAGCCTCGCTCGTGTCCATCGCCATTGAACCCAGTTTAGATGTCTGTGCGCATTGTGGCGCCAAGATTTACGAAGGCGGACACAAGACCCTCGTTAGAGGCGCAGAGACGATGTTCTGCTGTGTTCACTGCTTCCATGCCTACGAACAAGAGAGGGGGCAGGGAACTCAGGATATACGTGATCACTAAGCACCTGCGTGGCATGGCGTCCGGTTCACAAAATATCTTCCAAAGATGTGTCTATAAAAGATGTATTTATTAAAGACCGTTACGTTACAGATCTTGGTGATAAAAACATGATGTTACCCTGGTCGTTAGGTGGATGGGGATTCATGGGTGTCGGCATGCTCATCATAGGCGCCCTCATCATCATCGGCACCTACTTCCTCTTCACGGAATTTGCCCGACCTCGAAGCTACCAACGTAGAGATGCGTTAGACATCGCTCGGCAACGCTATGCCCGAGGCGACATCACGCAGGAAGAATTCGAGAGAATTAAACGAACACTTTAAAATGGGGATCCCAATGCACGCGCATACCAAGTTACCATTAGTCGTGTTAACTATCGGATTACTCCTTATTACAGTAATTGCCGCCACCTCGTTTCTTCCCTTTCTTACCGCTGCACAAGGCGTAGAAGACATCGAACAGGCTGAACACACCGTTGAACAATATCTCCATCAATTGAATGAGGATTTACAGATCAATGAAATCATGGAATTCACGAATCACTTCTACATAATCGTTCAAGAACAGAGTACCGGAATCCATGCGTTTGAGCTCCTGCTCGACCGACTCACAGGACAAATAGGACCCGAACCCGGACCAAATATGATGTGGAATCAAAAATATGGCCATATGGGCATGATGGATAATCCCACTGCCTCAATGCCGATCGACGGCGATGAAGCTACCTGGTATGCACAAAATTGGCTAAACGCCAACTTTTCAGGGGCTGACGTCGAAGACGGAAAAGCCTTCTATGGCTATTACACCATGGATATCGCACGAGATGGAAGCATCTTTGGCATGCTAAGCGTCAATGGTTTCACTGGCGACGTGTGGTACCACAACTGGCATGGCGAATTCATCGGCATGGAAGAACATAACTGACGCGGTGACATAAATGAGTGAACCAAACAATCCACATGTCACATACGCGCGCGCGGATTCCTGATCGGCACTATCCTTGCTATCATTGGCGACTTATTGACTATTACGTGGAAGCCAATACATGACTAAAACATTGAAGAGTGTTGAAGGCGCATACGATCGAGTTGCCCCGCTATACAATCTTATGAATGGGCTCTACTTTTTTGGGCGTGATCATCAGTTTCGATCAACCCTTATTCAAAAACTCGCTTTAGACGCTAACAGTGCTGTTCTCAACGTGTGTTGCGGGACGGGTTTAGACTTTTCTATTATTCTCCAGGAACTGGGGAAAAATGGAACGATTGTCGGCGTCGACCTTTCAACGCAGATGTTACATCAAGCAAAAAAGAAAGACAGTGACACGCTTGCACTCGTTCGAGCCGATATCGCGCATCTCCCATTCCGAGAGAAAAAGTTTGATGCCATTGTTATCACATTCTGTTTGAAAATCACTCCAACCCTGAGTCTGAGTATCACAGAATTTGCGAGAGTTTTAAAAAATACGGGAAAACTTGGCGTGCTGGCTAACCATAAACCCCACAACGTAATTACGAACATATTTGCAAAGATAATTGGTGTAATGGCTAAGATAGACTTCGAGCGTAATCTTGAAGAACATCTATTTAAATCATTTATCATCTCTCACAGTCAACTCATGTATGATGATTTCGTGAAAATGCTAATTGGAGATTTACGGTAGCCATCCGAGTGCGAATATGCAAATCATTCGCGCACATATGCTGGGAAACACCCGATCAGCCAAAATATGAGTAGTAGCATCGATGCATGATCGTACACTCCGATATGCGCGCGCGTAAAGAAATGTTATTATAGTATAGTTAGAAAGCATAACTTATGCCCTTGGATTTTACTAGACAGATTAATCTGGAACATGTAATAGCTTTAGCGAAACTAAAGGAAGAATTGACGGCAAACAATTGGGGAGTACTCAGCGACATTGATATCAAATCAATTTTGAAGGAGAAACTCGGTATCGAAGTGGAGAGTTACAATATTTTAGACGTATGCAATCCACGACTTGCTAATGAAGGGTTGAAGATAACTAAGCAAGCTGGTCTTGTCTTACCCTGCAAGATGGCAGTATATGTAGATAAAGGGAGCACCAAAATCGGTCTCTATCTGCCTACAAGGCAGTTACCTGAAGAGCTGAAGAACTCCTATCCTGACCTTGCAAGAATCGCGGAAGAAGCTGAATTATCATTAAGAAATGTACTTGAAACCATCTAATAGTAGAACTATTATTTTTAAACGTCCAATTCGCGCGCGCGATTTGCCGAAATATATTTTCCATCGAACAAACACTGGAAAAGAATAGAACAACAATTGGATGAGACGCGCGCGCAAACATCTGCTAGACAACTAACTGGTAAAAAATGGAAAGATATTCTTGAGTTATAGTGCTATAGAGGTTCTTTAAACCCTTTATCTTTTAACCCATCGCGTTTCGTGACAATTTTAACACGAAAATAACTTTAAAAATAGCTCTCTTTCATTAAATACTACTTATGCGGGGATGGCAGAGCTAGGTCAAAATCATGATTTGACTACATGCGCAGGACTCAAGATCCCGTGCCCTAGGGCTACGTGGGTTCGAATCCCACTCCCCGCACCACGATTCTCTGAAAAGACGCCTATTTTACCCGTCTTTTGGGTTTGTGGATCAGTTGTGGATAAACTTTGATTGTTGTGTATCACGAATTTATACTGGTCTGGGAGTGACTCATACTTCCCAAGATAACACCAATGACGTTTCTTGGTGTCACGGTTGTAATGTTGGATCCCATAGTACTTGTAACGATGTCCTTTTGACTTGTAATGATTCAAACTCAATGAACCATGCTTATGACATTTGATGCATGTGACTTGCATGTTAAGCCCACATACTTGATTAGTCGTCTAGTATTGGGCGGGTGGGTGGGTCTATGTTATATGTTTGATGCTTCAAACTAGCTTGGATGAAATCAATACTCACAAAAAGACAACAATCATTAAATGAAAAATAAGGAAATAAAGGAAATGTGATATTCTATGTCCGTGGAAGTGAATAAGGCGGTTGTTCGTCGGTTTATTAAAGCCTACAATGAGCGAGACTTGGATGCATTCGATGAATTAGTCGCAACAGATTATTTTGATCAAACCTTTCAAAAACGAGGACGAGAACCGTTCAAACAGTTATTTACGTCAGCATTCGTAACTTTTCCCGATTGGCATGAAGCCATTGAAGACATCATTGCGGAAGGAGATCAAGTATGGGTTCGTGTGAAAGCTACGGGGACAAATACCGGCGAATGGAATCTATTTGGCGTGACAATCCCTCCAACAGGCAAGAAAGTGTCGTACAGGATGGTGTTCAACTGGCGCATCGTGAATGGGCAACTTGCAGAGGGTGGAGAGGTTGATGATAACCTCCCTTTCCTCAAAGATTTGGGTTTTATCGAATACACCGAACTAGGAAAACCACTCGAAAATCTATTCAAGTAATGGATTTAACGCGCGCGTCGTCGTCTGTTATATATATACACGATAGTTAGTTAGTTGAGAGATTACGCGAGCGCGCGTGTTTGTGGAATTTTTTATTATCTTCTAAATGTTTTAGGATCTTCGTTTTCTCTAAATAACATTTCAAGATCCTCTGTTCTTGGAACATCGTACAATATGACTCTTACAATAGCTCCTTTTGCTGTTGCAAGATATCCATGAACTGT
>JAOZHK010000006.1 GCA_026014905.1 Candidatus Bathyarchaeota archaeon | reverse complement strand
ATCGATTTAGGTTGCCGTGACTTCTGCATAGGAATGGACACAGGAATACTTGGCAACTGGTTTAAAACATCAGGGAAGAAAATTCGCGATACTCTCGCACAAATATAAACAAATCACCAATAGAGTAAGCTTTATTACTCTTTTTTTCTTTAGATCGTCCAGAAAACAGTGTCATATTTCTACAACATCTGGTAAATCCCGGTATTCATTAAAAGCCTTTATATGATTCTATGGGAAATACTGTGATGCTTCTGAGGAAGTGATAATACATGCCAACGGTGTACGACGTTCCAAGCGCCCTCCTGATACAACGACTTACTGAGCACTTAAAGATGAATGTACCAGACGTAACTCCACCAATATGGGCACCGTATATTAAAACCAGCTCTCATCTCGAGGAGCCACCAGTTCAAAGCGATTGGTGGTACACCCGCTGTTCATCTCTTTTACGGAAAACTTACATTCAAGGTCCTATTGGAATTGCCCGGTTACGAAAAGAGTATGGGGGACGAACTGGAAAAGGAAGCAAAGGAAAATACAAAGCCCCAGGCGGCGGCGCAATTATTAGAAAAGCGTTTCAACAATTGGAACAAGCGGAACTTATCAGAACTATTGAAGGGAAAGGCCGGGTTCTCACTAGCAAAGGAATTTCACTGCTCGATCGTTTTGCTTATGAAATAAAAAGTGAACTTGAAAAAACATTACCCACACTAAAAAAATATGGGTAGGAATAGAAAATCATGAGTTCAGAATCTGAACTTGACGCAATTCGCCGAAGAAAGCTTCAAGAGCTCCAAATGCAACTAACAGCCGAACAACAACGTACTGAGCAACAACAAGCTGTAGATGCTCAAAAAAAGGCAGTACTCCGACAAATTCTGACGACAGAAGCCCGTCAACGATTAAGTCGGATTAAACTCGTGAAGCCAACCTATGCTGAACAGCTTGAGCTACAACTGATTCAAGCAGCCCAAACTCGTCGAATCAAGATTCCGATCACCGACGATCAATTAAAGGGGCTTCTCAGAAACCTTCAAACACAAAAACGTGAATTTAAAGTTCGGAGAATCTAATCATGGCAAGAAATAAACCGACTGCTAAGAAACGACGTCTAATTAAAGCTAATATCCAAAGTCAAAGCGTCCCTGTCTGGGTAGTCGCTAAAACCAAGGGACGAGTCCGGGTTAATCCAAAACAACGAAGTTGGCGACGCAAGCGCCTTAAAGTCTAGGAGAGATTTCGGTTGTCCAATTCGAATCAAGATGACGTTGTTGAAGAACGAATATATACCATTCCCCTGAGAAAGGCATGGATCGCTCCGATTAAAACCCGAGTTCCAAAAGGAGTACGCATCGTCCGGGCTTTCATACAAAAACACATGAAAGTAGATGACCCAAAAATTTTGCCCGAAGTAAACGAATTCCTTTGGAGTCGAGGAATCGAAGGGCTTCCCCGAAAAGTTCGCGTTAGGGTTACACGAGACACAGATGGAATTGTAAGCGTACATCTCGTCAAAGGAGAATAAATTGGCTATTGCTCGACTTGATTTGAAGGGAAGTCCCAACATTGGCGTGTATGCTCTTACCAGTAATACTCTAACAATCCTTCCTGTACAACTCCCTCGTAACAAAACACAGAATCTGACCGATGTACTAAAAGGTGAATTGGTATACACTACCCTTAGTGGTACCACGCTGTTAGGTATCTTTGCCGCAGCAAATTCCCATGGAATAATTCTTCCACAACACGTTACTGATGACGAAGTGGCAAATATTAAAAAAAGCTGGAACGAAAGGGGAAATATTGCTCGTATTCCAGGGAAATACACTGCATTAGGCAATCTTCTTCTGGTAAATGATTACGGTGCTCTTGCATCAAGGTACTTGGCTCACGAACCACGGATGCTACGAGAAATTCAAGATGTTCTTGATGTCGAAGTAGTTCCGGGTGAAATCGCAGGTTTACCATATGTAGGATCAATTGCTACTGCAACGAATAAAGGAGTACTCGCTCACCCCTTACTTCGAGATCGAGAACGAGATCTAATAGAAGAGGTATTAAAGGTACCAGTGGATATAGGAACAGTAAATGGAGGAGTTCCCTTCGTTGCATCTGGGCTCCTTGCTAATGATTCTGGCGTTCTCATTGGGCCTCCAACAACAGGGCCAGAGATTGTGATTATCTCAAATTTATTTGAGAGTTAACCGACGTTCATTCTTCAGTTGACCAGTTAGCATACACTATTTATATGAGTGACTCGGTGTGGTTTCCAGGAGACGTGAAAATGCGAGTCAAGATCTTTCGGGTGGAAGGAATCATCCAAAGTCCTTCCTATCATACCCATTTTGTAAAAGATGTTCGAGCGTTAAAACCCGAGGATGCAACTGAAAAAATTTACATGGATTTGGGAAGCCAGCATCGAGTTAAACGGATTCACATGAAAGTAAACTCAATTAAGGAAATATCAGTAGATGAAACCGAGGATCCCGTAATTAAAGCTTTAAATGAATGGTGAAGAGAACATGGCAGTACCTGAAGATCAATTAAGCCGCCTTATCATGGAGATTCAGTTCCTTGAACGTACTTTTGAGGAGCTTCAATCTAGGATAGGACTTGTGAATGCTTCGATTAATGAGTTTCGCTTAGCAAATGCAACACTTGAGGGAATGCAAAAGGAGGAAACCGACACACAAATTCTGGTTCACATTGGCGGAGGCTCGTATGTTAAAGCGAAAATTGCCGATACACAAAAATTGATTATGAGCATCGGTGCTGATGTCGCTGCGGAGAAATCAGTTGATGCGGCTAAAGAAAGTCTAGACACCCGTCTCCAAGAGTTCGAGAAAGTGCGGGAAAGTCTCGAACAGCAACTGGGGCAGACACAAACCCGGATCAGTACTTTACGACAACAACTCCAAAAAATGAGTCAGGAGGTCCCTAAGGGACAGACCTAACATGTTTGAGAAATTACGGGGTGCAGTTGGATCCGTCATCGATAAATTATCGAAGACAGAATTGACCCCTCAGAATCTCGAACCTCTTCTCTGGGACCTAAAAATTAGACTAATTGAAAATGATGTCGCCCTGTCCGTCGCTGATGAGCTATGCGATGAACTCGAGAAAACCCTAACAGGTGCTGAGATCGGGCGTTTTGAGGATAAGAAAAACCGAGTAAGCACTGTCTTCAGAAAAGCTTTGCAAGAAGTCATGCAAACCCCTCAGAACCTTGATCTCTTTGACTTGATCGCACAAAAACGACGTGAACGCACGCCCCTAATTCTTGTTTTTGTGGGAGTTAATGGGACAGGTAAAACAACAACGATTGCGAAACTAGCACACCACTTCATAAAGCGAGGATACTCAGTAGTCCTTGCTGGAAGTGATACATATCGTGCTGGATCTATAGAACAGCTGGAGGGTCATGGGAAGAATCTAGGTATTCGAGTAATCAAGCATGCTTATGGTTCAGATGCTGCAGCTGTTGCCTTTGATGCGATACAATATGCCAAGAATCGAGGGATTAATACGGTATTAGTTGATACTGCAGGGCGAATGCAGACGAATCGTAACTTGGTCGATGAGATGAAAAAAATTGTTGCAGTCGCAAAACCTCATGGCATAATCCTTGTTGTCGATGCGTTAACAGGTAATGATGCAGTTGAACAAAGCCGCATTTTTAATGAGGCGATAGGTATTGATGGAGTCATTCTTACCAAGTTAGATGCTGATGTCAAAGGGGGGGCTGCGATTTCTATTGCCCACGCGACTCAGAAACCCATTATCCTTGTTGGAACTGGGCAAAATTATAGTGATCTAACTACATTTCAACCTAACTTGTTAATCGATGCTATCCTCGCGAGCTCATAACACATCGCACGATAACAGCTGGAGTAAAAGGGCTTTCGCTGTGTGAAGTCGATTTTCCGCTTCTTGAAAAACTCGACTCTGTGGTGAATCAAGGACTGCAGATGTAATTTCATAATTGCGCTGGGCTGGAAGACAGTGAAGAACAATACAATCCTTTTTGGCCACGCGTAAAAGACGCGAGTTCAATTGATAAGATTGTAAGGCTTGCATGCGCATGACTTCTTCACTCTCATACCCAAGTGAAACCCATGTATCGGTGACTAAAACATCTGCGTCTTTCGCAGCTTGCACAGGATCTTGAAGCACTATAGCAGAAGTTTGAACCCGAGGTTCAAATCCTGGAGGTGTAGCAATATACATCTCCATCCCTGTCATATCAGCTCCGATCATTAAAGAATTACACACATTTGTGCCATCGCCAACCCACGCAACTTTAAGACCATCAAAATGATTTTTTACTTCCAGAATAGTAAGCAAATCTGCAAGTGCTTGACAAGGATGGTATATGTCATCCATTCCATTAATAACTGGTTTCTCACAACCTTTCGCAAGATCAACTAATTGTTGATGAACAGGAACCCGTGCCATCACAGCATCACAATATAGCCCTAAGACTTTAGCTTCATCACGGAAATTCCCTTTCACAAAATTCGTATCCTCCCACTTCAAGTTAATTGCGTGTCCACCCAATTGAGTCATTGCAACATCAAAAGACACTCTTGTCCGCGTCGATGTTTTCGCGAAGAGCATGGCTAATGTCTTTCCATTAAGATCATTGGTCTGCTTCACCTTTTTTAATCGCAACGCAAGATGTAAAATATCATGTAATTCTGCGAGATTACAGTCCCGTAGAGTCAGAAAATCCTTCAACTTATTTCCTCTTTTAAATCTCGTTCTTGAGAACTGTATTTTCCCCTGATCAGATCTATTTCTGTTCTCTATCATGATAATGCATAGGTTTCACAAAAAGATTGACTCGTTAAGGCTTATATATGCACGCTCTCCTAAATTTCCGGTGATTAATAGGAATGATTGCATGCGCGTAGTGTAAGCTAGCTATCTTTCTGAATAGCATATATACTGGCTACGATTAAACTTGATCCCAAAATTGATCGACCATCAATTATTTCTCCTAAAAGTCCCCAACCCGCGAGTAACGCGATGACAGGAATGAGAAATCCATATGTTGAGAGATTGGTCGCTGTTTCCCAACGTAACAGATAGAGCCATATGACATTGCCAAACACGGAAACGACGAGCGCGTTATAGAGCAGAAGGACAAGATAGGCAGTATTGCCA
>JAOZHK010000029.1 GCA_026014905.1 Candidatus Bathyarchaeota archaeon | reverse complement strand
GATATTACAGAATTCTCGATCGAAATCCTGATTCTGGGCATCGCTGAAATCCTGATCGGATCCATATTGTTCGTCGCCCTTAACCTCCCGATTGTAATGCGTGGCTTAAGAAATATTTTGATAAACATACGTGGAGTCAAAGGTGTTGCCCAAATATCACCATCATTAATATCTTCCCATATCTCGCGTTCCACTCTCACCTTTGCCATTTTCGCGATTATATTAACCCTTAATGTGTTGGTAGCGACATTAATTCCCACAAGTTTGGGCACTGTCACACAGATTGAAAAAGACTCTCAAGGTATAGATCTTGCCATCAAGTTAAGTAAACCTGAAGCAATTATCTCTGATACATCCTATTCCAATGAACTAGCCACGATTGACAACCGCATTACAGATGTAATAGGGTTTAAAACCTTTCAGCCTCAACAGGATTTCACCAAGTTCATTGCTCTAGAAGATCCATTGTCTCCGGAGTTTGACTCTAGAACAGATCTTCTACCCATTGGTACTGGAGAGTTTACACCAGAGCAGATTCGGGGTAATGCCTCAGACGCTTCTGATACCAATTGGCGGTATGCCTTTTACCTCGATGGCTTACCTGATGGAGTTCGCGAATCACTAAATTCTGACCTCACCGATGAGGAATTATTAGATCTATCCAAGAAAGCGTGGGACCAATTCTTTGACCCTCAATACACAATGGCTGCCTATAATGTAACGTCGAACCTGCTTGCTGTCTTTTCTGGAGAAACTGATATTGCTGACTTGCAAATCGGTCCTGGAGGGTCAGACGGGCCAGGAACATCTGGTGGCGACTCGCTGGAAGGTATTGATCCTCTTCTAGATGATGAGGAAAACATCATACAGAATCCCATCATTTTCACCGACTCATTTTTACTGCCTATTGGACTGCAACTTTGGATACCAATGAACACATCGATCATGGGTTTTCCCAATTACCAGGCTTTCACGATTGGTGGAAGTCTTGATAGTCAGCGTGCTGGAGGTTTCCCCTTAGGCGCTGGCTTAGCTTTCGGGTCAGGAAACTCCGGTTTAAGTGCTGTTCTAGGGACTTTATATTTACCCGAACATTGGGCAAACCAAACAGATTTTCTTGGAGAAGCAAACGGTCAAACTGTAACATCAAGAGGAAGTGATCAGTATGACTCTTATCTCATTAAAACCACGCTCCCAATTGATGATCCTGAACTCGAAGATATAGCTCAAGCAATCGAAGACTTTACAAACACAAATGACGAGGGATACCGACTTCTCGCAGATGATAATTTCTTCATGGCAAGTACCACTCGAACCTATGCACGGATTGAGACCACTCTGGAATTCACAGATCGCATTACTTCGTTCCTGCAAATTTATGTAACCTTTGGTCTCGTAATTGGAGCCGTCGGGATGGGAGTTATTTCAGTTCGTAATGTTTCCGAAAGAAAACGGGAGATTGGGATGATGAGAGCTATCGGCTTTCCTAGACGACAAGTCATACTTTCAGTTCTTCTAGAATTAGTGGTACTTGGCACCATCGGCTTATGCATCGGGGTCATTAACGGATTGCTTATCAGCACGGGTTTTGCAAACATGCAAAATGTCGACCTGATAATCCCTTGGCAAGATATTGGATCGTATCTCTCCATCATTGTATTGATCGCCTTAGGATCCGGTACACTGCCTGCGATTGCAGCTTCACGAATTCCTCCCGCTGAAGCATTGAGGTATGTTGGATGACAATCAGTACGGATACGAATGTTAAAGGTTCTCAGAAAATACTCGAAATTGTTAATCTTCATAAACGATACAATGAGGGAAAAGCTAACGAGGTCCATGCATTACGAGGAATCGAATTAACAGTGCACAAAGGCGACATGATGGCAATTATGGGGCCTTCAGGATGTGGAAAAACGACACTGTTAAACATGATTGGTCACCTAGATCGCCGTTCAGCTGGAGACATCACAATCGATAGCGTAGACACTGCTACCCTATCAGATGGACAAATGACCGCTTTTCGCCGAGATAACATCGGCTTCATCTTTCAGTTATTTAATCTGTTTCCATTCCTAACCGCTGTAGAAAATGTCGAAACTCCTCTATTACTAACAGGACTGAATTCAGGTCTAGCTCGTGAACAAGCCAAAATGCTCCTCCGTGAACTGGGCATGGGCGATCGGCTATATCACCTCCCAACGGAACTCTCAGGAGGTCAACAGCAACGAGTTGCGGTAGCACGTGCCTTAATTAACCAACCTGCGATCATCTTAGGCGATGAACCCACCGGCGACTTGGACTCTTCAACTAGTTCTGATGTCATGGCCCTCTTTCGCCGAATCAACAAGATCAATTATCAAACCTTCGTCCTCGTAACCCACAATCGATGGATTGCAGAAAAATGCGATTATATCGTCCACATGACAGACGGAAAGATCTCAGGAATCGAAGATAATCCATTAATCAGGGAGCAAACAAAGCAATGAAAGCCTATATTTCAGCCCTCATAGATGTATCCATACCCGCAGAAACCTCAAAATTGGCGAAAAACCTCATAAAAGGCGTACAAAAAACCCTGAAAACATCAAAATCACAAATTAAAATGAAACAACACAATGCCCTTATCTTTGTAACTGCGGACAAGTCCTTTGACAAATCTTTGACGCCTATAATCCTTGAAGAACTCAAGAGTACCATAGATCGACAGCTTCAAGTCTATTATCGTAAAAACACATCGAAACTCCAAAGAGCCCTAAAAAATAAACGCGAACTGAAGGAAACATCACAGATCGTGAAAAATTTTCTGAAAGAAATTGACCCTAACCTTGAAAAATTGTTTGATCTTCAACTGAAAAAATTGATTACGGAGTTGCCAATTACATTTCGTGAACTCCAGACAAAGAGCATGACTGCAATCTGGGAAATAGCTGAAGAACACGAGGTCCAGTTGTATCTTTCAGGATGGAGTCCCCCAGTTTTACAATTATCCCACGTCAAACCACACGTTAGCTTAGAAGTGATGGTCGATAAACTAGCTTTTCTCAACTTCTTTTGTATATTTATTGAACCTACACTCCATCGTCTCCGCGAAATGAACGGCGTTTTGGAACGTTTAAAACTTGGACTCCACGGAACACACTATCGCAGTGGCAACCTTGAGATCCAAGCGAAACTTGAAATGTTTCTACGAATCCTGTCTGCTAAACTAAGTTCACTCCAAACAATGGATAAAACCATTATCAATATTCTGCAACTATTTAATGAACCTCAATCCTTCTTCACGAAACATGATTTCCACGAATTATCGAAAGACCTTCAATCCGCAGTTCAACAAGTATCTAGAAAAATCAAACAAAGCAAAAGTCTCTTAATTGAGGTTCAGGACAAACTGGAAGAATGTCAGATACAACTTAAAGATTATCTTGATGACACACAGAATGGGGTGAAAACCACAAAGACCGTGGATGAATTTAAACTGGCACTCCTGACGATGGCAGAACTTAGTTCTGATCTATTTATTGAAGCAGAGCAACTGAAGTTATGGGTGGACTTTTTTGGCTCTGATCTCCCCTTCTACACATTCCAATCTCAACTCTTCAACATCCACACCCCACAAGCCTCAGAAACATCCCGAGAACATCTTCTCTCAGTACAGAGCTTAGTAAAGAACTATAGTTTAGGCCAAACGACCGTATATGCACTTCGAGGCATTGACATGGATATTCGTGAGGGAGAATTTGTGGCAATAGTTGGCAATTCTGGCGCTGGAAAAACAACACTGCTAAACTGTATGGCGGGACTTGATACCCCTGATTCTGGAGCTGTTTTTTTCAAGGGGCAAAATCTCCACCAATTAAGTGATTCAGAAAAATCCAGAGCTAGACTGCTAGAAATGGGCTTCATCTTCCAAAGTTATGCTTTGCTTCCCCATTTCGATACGCGTGAGAACGTCGCTTTACCCGCTGACCTTGCAGGATTAAGTAACACCTTGAAAGATAGAATTGAAGAACTCCTCGAGGGGGTGGGAATAAGTCAACAAGCTACCCAATACCCTGCTCAACTTAGTGGAGGACAATTACAACGCGTCGCAATTGCGCGAGCATTAACAAATAAACCTACTGTGTTATTTGCAGATGAACCCACGGGTGACTTGGATTCACAAACAGGAAAGCAAGTAATGGATTTAATTAAAAAATTTCATGAGGAAACCCAAACCACAATCATAATAATTACCCATGAAGATGACATCGCGAGTTACGCGCAAAGGCAGATCCGAATAGAAGATGGCATAATTCAGAGTAGCTAGCTTTCTGCAGAATCATAGGTAACGTAATCATAATAATCAAGCTGTAATTGAAGCAAGGCTTCGTATTCCTCCTCAGATAACTGATCAGCGAGAAACAACATGAATTTCGAGATTCCAAAAAGTTCCTGCAAGTGCTGATGAAAACTCATATCGATACCTCAATTAAACAGAAAGTATTCAGCAAAAATTGAAAGCATTTGTGAACAGCAAGTTAGTATGATGCATTCAGAATGATGTTATAATACCGCGCGCGAACATGCGAGGGGCAAAGTAACTACTCTATAAACCTCACTTTAACGGAACCAATGTGATCAAAAGTCGCAGTAAAAGTATCCCTATTCTTCGCTCTAACTGCAGCAATCAGAGATCCTGATAAAATTGTTTCTCCAGCGTCTAATGTCACTCCAAATTCCGAAAGTTTGTTTGCTAACCACGCAACTGCTTGAATTGGGTTACCATACACCGCTGCACCGGTGGCTGTCGAAATGACTTCCCCGTTTTTCTCAAATATTAACCCCATACATCTTAAGTCAATATCCTCGATTGAACATCGTTTTGCACCAAATACTACACGACCTGTACCTGCGTTATCCGCAATTGAGTTTTCCACTCTCCGCCTACCTGGATCTCGTTTCGTACGTCCATCGATAATCTCCAAGGAGGGCATGATAAAGTCAGTGGCTTGAAGGACATCCGACACAAGAATACCTGGCCCTCTAAGATCCTCCTTCAGTACGAACGCGATTTCAGCTTCAACTGCTGGTCGAATAAGTTCTGAGAGTTTGATCGGAAAATCTTCGAAGACAACCATGTGATCCGTTAGGAATCCGTAATCAGGTTCAGAGATTCCAGCTAATTCCTGCATCGTTTTACTGGTTAAGCCTATCTTTTTTCCAATAATGATTTCACCACGCTTCTTCTTTTCCTCGATAAGGGTTAACTGAATCTTGTAGGCATCTTCAGTGGATAGGCTTGGATACTTGTCTGTTATTGGTTCAATGGGAACTCGAGAATCTTCAGCTTTTAACAGATCTTGAACATATTTCTCAATGATAGTTTCGGTAATTTGCATCTCCATCACCTATCAGTAGTGGAAAATATGATAAATGATTATGGTTGGATTCCCGGGATTTAATTAGCTGAGGTTTCAGGTACTCGAATTAACAGCGATAGCCCTATTGTTTCGATAATAATGGCAGCTAAGACGCCCAAGAAGATTCCCATATATTCGCCCAGAATCCCGCCAAGGGTCGGACCAAGAGCCCAGGAAAGATAATTTAGAAAATTCAATATGCCCATAGCTTTGCCTGGTTGAGATGGTAATAACGTCATTTGCCAAGCAAGATAGGTAGCCTGGTTGCACGCCCATCCGAGTCCCATTAACAGATAGGAAGGGTAAAGCAAATGTGCATCAGGTGTGAGCACGATTAAAACGGGGTATATAATCATCACAACAAGACCAAAGAGAAACACTTTTTTGCGGCCAATTAAATCTGCCATCCATCCTGCCACGGGTGAAAGCACAATTCGAGATCCTGAATTTATGGATGTCAAAGTTGCTATCAAGGGTTTAGATGCCTGTAATACGACGGCTAAATAGATTGAAGTTAATGGGGTAACCATAGATATGCCAATCGATCGAATCGATAACCCAACAGTAAATGTAGTAAAGGCTTTCGAGCTCTGACGTAAGACTGCTGGTATCTGTTTACAAGCATCAATCACGCGATGCGTGGTAAACAAGTTTTGAAGTATTTGCTTGTATCGAGGCTGATTTAAAGTATCTCTTGGAAGAAAATATTTCAAGAATCCTCCTGCACTCAGGCTGATTCCTATAAACACAACGAATACGAAAGTCCAATTAATCAATGCTAAAAATCCAGCTAAATAGGATCCCAGTATGTTACCAAGAAACCATGATGCAGAGTAAACTGACATAATGCGTGCTCGACGGTGCTCCGAGGTTAAATGGACCATATACATTGAATTCGCGACACCCCAGATTATCGTAATTGAGTTAAATGTTTCCAAGACCGCAGCACATATTATGACCAGATATCGGTTAGACACGATCAATAATGGTAATGTGAATATAGCTGTAAAGAGGAACCCTAGTTCTAACAACTGTTTAGCGGTTCCCAGTTTATCATCAAGCATCTCGCCAACAGAAAGTTGAATGAATGCTGCAACGAAGCTAGGTATGGTTGAGATTAACCCAACATCAATGGTATTGCCTCCCAAATCAACGATGTAGAACGGGAGAAAATACCAGATCCCGACATTGATACCAGCTAAAAAAGCCAGGACCCATAGTCTGACGGTAGGTGGTTGTGATATATGGTTTTTCTCCATAACTGGCCCCACTCACGGCGATACCTCATCGATTGAGGTGTCAAGTACGCGCGTAATGAGCGTGAATTTTATTGAATAGTAGTACGTAATATTGTGTATGATTGATTTAGTTATTACGAATGGGCAAATAGTATTGCCTGATCAAATTCTCAAGACGTCAATTGCCGTGGATAATGGCAAGATCATCGCGATTGGCTCCAATACCAGCAGAATAACCAGTGAACGTGTTCTGAACGCTGAGAATAACTTTGTACTGCCAGGAGGCGTAGATACACATGATCACACACTCATCAGTCGAGGCCTCGCAGGCACGAAAGGTATTTCTTGGGGTGGGACAACCACGACACTTCGATTCACACGTGAACCATTTGAACAAGTGAAGGTACACCTTGCCGAGATGGATGATTTTGTCGTGGACCATTCTTTTCACGTTGTCCCCCCAAACCTTTCACCCGAAAACCCTCACGCCCTCGACGATATACCAAAATGGATCGCATTTGGAGTCCCCTCATTTAAACTCTTCATGGTGTACGAGAATTTTGCTGACGAAAACATGGTTTACCATACGCTTCATCAATGCAAAAAATATCAAGGCTTGTTAACGCTTCATGCCGAAAATCAATCAATGGTTGATTATAATCGCGCTCTCGCGGTGACAGAAGGAAACTATAGCGCGATTTATCATGCGCGTACCCGCCCTCCCTTAACAGAGGCTGCAGCTGTTAATTTAGCTGTATACCTGGCTTCGTATCTGAAAACACCTTACATGAATATGCATCTATCGATCAAAGAAGGTGTTGAAATTCTCCGGGAAGCCCGGAAACACGGTGCACTCGTCTACGGGGAAACCTGTCCCCAATATCTCTGCAAAACCCAAGACGCATTAAAAGGCCTTCATGGCATCTACCACATCTGCACGCCACCTCTCCGAACACAGGACCATATCGAAGCGCTATGGCAGGGTTTGAACGATGGAACCCTCTCTACTGTCGGCTCAGATCATGTCTCACACCTCACGACCGAGAAACAGGGTCACTCTAACTTCACACAAGTGCCTAATGGCTGCCCAGGGCATGAATTCCGACTCACTATCCTCTTCTCCGAAGGAGTGAAAAAAGGACGTATTAGTTTTAACCGTCTATCTGAAATCTACAGCACCAACGCTGCGAAAATTTATGGACTATATCCTCAAAAAGGAATCATCAAGGTGGGTAGTGATGCCGACTTGGTGATCTTCGATCCCCACCAAGAGAAGACCGCAACTTATACCGAGTTAGACGCTTTAGGCATCGCAGACTGTGACTGGTGTGCATACGAGGGAACGACGTTTACAGGATGGCCCCGCGTCACGATCCTTCGAGGCAAGATTCAATGGGAGAACGGAGAATTCAAAGGAAAACCTGGTGACGGAACATTTGTAAAACGGCATCTATCACCAGCACTATTTCAGAAAATTGTCGCTTAAAGAGCCACAGCCTTACTAAAAACTCGCGCAACCTAAAGGAAATCAAGGCTTCAACTACGCGAATAGAGTTATAGAGAGTAACTGCACATAGGAGAAATGATCGGGTGAACGTCAGAGCCCACATCGTGATCTCGGGTTTAGTGCAAGGCGTGTTTTTCCGAGCGGAAACACGACGAGAAGCGGAAAAACAGAAGGTGACAGGATGGATCCGAAACCGACCTGATGGACTAGTTGAAGCGGTTCTAGAGGGTGATGAACCCGCGGTTAAGGCGGTGATTGCGTTTTGTCAACACGGTCCTTCACAAGCCCAGGTTGCACATGTCGAGGTCAACTGGGAAACGTATCGCGGAACCTTTAACGATTTCAGAATACGTTCACGATACTATAGATAGATCTGTTATCTCTGGGTGTACTAGAAGATTTTAACAGGTGAGTTAGCTCGTTCGCTTCATTCGTTTTACACGCGAGCCTCGTAGGCTAAACGTAGATTGTCTCCTAATGTCATTCCAATACACGCGCGCGTAAGTTGACTGCCGGCACATTCTCGTTTTCTACGGGTGTTTAATATAGGCCAAGCAATGACGGTAATTTAATAACCCGAGCCCATGTTTTGTTTATTCAGGGAATTGATGTGGATCGACAAGCTGTTTTTAACTATATTGACAAGCATTATCGTGAGCACCTTGGAAATCTCCAAGCTCTTGTTCAACAACCTTCTATCTCAGCTGAAAATCGGGGGATTCGTGAGTGTGCAGAGCGGTTACGTGGATCCTTCGAAGCGTTGGGTTGTGAATCAACACTTGTGGAAACGAGTGGCTATCCTGTTGTCTTTGGGAAGTATGACGTGGGAGCTGCTAAGACAATTATTATCTATTTGATGTATGATACTCAACCAGTGGATGATCCAGGATGGAGCGTTCCACCCTTAGAAGGACGT
>JAOZHK010000028.1 GCA_026014905.1 Candidatus Bathyarchaeota archaeon | reverse complement strand
CTTAGTTATCTCGTCAATAGTCATTTTCATGTCTTTCTGATAACTTCCTGGAGCAGGTTTCGGTGACTTGGTTCGAAATTTCTTCTTCAAACGATATCCTGCAGGATGATCTCTGAGTTCAGGCAACAAGTACTTTTCTGGAGCTCCTGGAAGAGCTTCTTCAAGCGTATATTGGGTTGATCCCATCTCAAGGTTAACTGCCGTATTAATTTGGATCCATTGAGACACTTTTTCAAACCGTGGAAACGTTGAAATATATGTGAAATGCTCCGCTCCAGCTTTCGCTGCATGTTCCGCAATTCCTTCATCATACGCCTTTGACCCAGGGATACACGCTTCCTTCATAGAAGCGTCAAGACACGCCTTATCCACAGCAACAATATCCTTTGATGCGAAAACTCCTAGATTTGGAAGCATCCATGTATCTGAAAATGATGCGCAGTCACAATGGGGTGAAATATCAATCGCATAATTTATGAAACCAACGTGATTTTTACCCACTAGATCGATCGTAGCCTTCGCACTATCGGCAAATGTCGCGGGGGTAACGATTTCGCGTTGCGGGGGGCTCTCAATAACACCGCACCGGAATCTGTACCAGCAGCCAGCACAACCAACACATTCCTCTCGATCCCAACGAGCATAAGGTTCTTCATCCACGATCTGAAACGCATCGACCGGGCAATCTTCTGAACACACTTTAAACATCGGACAATCGTTCCCAAGACATTTGTCTGGATTAAACTGATAGTTATGAATTCCAAACTGAGGGTGGAACATCAAATGAGTAACACTCTTTCCTCTCTTAGAACAACATCCTATTCCCAGATTTTTAATGGCACCACCAAAGACTCCGGATACATGTCCCTTAAAATGAGATAACGCAATCATTGCATCGGCATTAGCGATAGCATTAGCGATGTATGTAGCTTTCAGAATATTTCCATCGACTTCAACTCGAACATCATCTACTCCATAATCGCCGTCAGCAACGATAAAAGGGCAGCCTAGCGTCGCTTTAGTGAATCCATTTCGCGCAGCACAACGGTACTGATCCTGGGCTGACGTTCGAGCTCCAAGAGGATTATATTGGAGTGTGGTTGTATCTGTGACAAAAGGATCGCCTCCATACTCTTTAATTGTTTCAACTATTCCTGCTACGATATTTGGTCGCAGATGACCGGTATTATTCCATTCGCCACAATGGATCTTAACCGCTACACGATCTCCTTTATCGAAGCATTCATAGAGGCCAGCAACTTCAAAAAGACGTTGTCCCTTTTCAACAAGACTTGGGGGTGCCCGTGGACCCATAAAATAAACTTTCGCTGTGGACAAAATAACTCTCCGATCTATGAATTTACCGCCTCGCATTAAAATATTTACCGTCCATTACAACTGTATTAACTCGAGGCTTAGATGTTCATCACAAAAAAGATTAATGTCGGAATAAAAGTAAGTAAACTTCGGTGAAAATATTATGCAATCAAAACCTGTTTATGTGACTTACGAGGATGAAGTGCCTTCCCTTCGAATTGCACGAGAAGGATCTTCTGCATCTTTAACCTTAAAAAAATTAATGGATCCAGAAGATACAGGAAGCATCTCCGGCACTGTTCTAGTGGCTGAAGCCCGCGCGCATCATGAACCAATCACACCGCATGCTCATCAAGAAGTTGAAGAATCTCTATATGTCGTTACAGGCGAAGGTAGGGTGACTCTTGGCCCAACAATTGAGGATATGCAGACATACCCTCTCCGACCTGGAGCTTGTATATATGTCCCTGCAAATTATTTTCATATAATTACAGTAAAAAGCGAGAAACTCATGAAACTCGTCATCTCTTATTTTCCCACCGATAAACCTGGGCGATCACATCGTGAAATCGCCGTTAATCTCACCAATGTTCCCCTCCAAGAAGAGTACGGAAAATAGAGTAACTACAGTACTCACTTTAACTTGTCCTGTGAAGGAAGACAGAAATGACGGATCCAGTCTCTATTGAAGATCTCCGGTCATTGAAAATGATCTCTGATCCGCAGATCTCCCCAACAGGAGATCGAGTAGCCTTTGTTGTAACAACCCTCAATGCCACATCCAATGAATATAATAGTAATATTTGGATAGCCGATATTCAAACAGGAGCGATTCAATCATTCACAAGTGGCCGTGGAAAAGATAAATATCCTCGATGGGCTCCTGATGGATCAACACTTCTGTTTCTATCCGTACCCCTCAAAACGCAATGGCACGAGAAAGCTCA
This sequence comes from Candidatus Bathyarchaeota archaeon, assembly GCA_026014905.1. The sequence goes on along the minus strand of JAOZHK010000028.1, from coordinate 2,345 downwards.
GCTTTTTACAATTCCTGTTTCTGGCGGTGAAGCTGTCCAGCTCACCGATCTCCAATCTGGAGTGCAATCGCCTCAATGGTCTCCAAATAGCCAACAAATTCTCTTCACCTCTTTAATACAGGAGACAGAAACTCCAGAAACTGATGTTAAAATCATTCGTCGTATTGCTTATCGATTTAATGAAAAAGGTTACTTCGAGGGGAAACGCAACCATCTGTTCACCATTACCCCCTCAAATCCGAACCCCATACAGATAACCCATGGAGCATATGACGTCGAATCTCCCGATTGGGTTGATAACAACCAAATAGCGTTTCTCAGTAACCTCACTGCAGATGCAGATGTAACACGAGATAAATATATCTATCGAGTATCCGGTACAAATGGTGAACCAATCCAAATCACTCAACTTAAACAAGCGATTAGCGCTTTAAAGGTAGCTCCTAACGGAGATGAGATTGCCTATCTCGGACATGATTATCGCTTTGGTCTCGCTACTTTTCAAGATATTTGGATTGTCTCAAAAGATGGAGAGAGTTCCACAAATCTCACGAAAGCTTTCGATTACGACATTGGAAACTCGGTGATCTGTGATACAAGAATCGATACCCCGAACTGTAATCCTAAATGGTCATCAGATGGTAAAGACATCTATTTTACTATGGTTCAGCGCGGAATCACATGCTTATACAAACTCTCTCGAAAAAATCTCACCTTACAGAAAATCCTTGGGCATGTCGATCATAGCATAGAGGCATGGTCCCAATCACAAAATAACATAATAGCCTATACCATCTTAACAACGAGGACCCCCATCGAATTATGGGTGTTAAAGAATCAACACGAAATCCAATTATCTTCAATGAATTCTGACTGGATTAACCAACATCAGATTAGTGACTATGAAAGCTACAGTTATCAATCCTCAGGCGGGCATACCGTTGATGGCTGGATTATTCGACCTCCCAATTTTCAACAAGATGCGAAATACCCATTATTACTTGAGATTCATGGAGGGCCACGAGGCGTCTATGGGTACAGTTTCATGCATGAATTTCAGGTACTAGCTGCACATGGATGGATAGTGATGTTTGTTAATCCTTATGGAAGTGGGGGTTACACACAGGAATTTCAATCGCTACTACCAAGCCACTATGGCGAACGCGATTACCAGGATTTAATGGAAGCTATTGATTATGCGATCCAGAACTACCCTTTCGTCGATGGAAATCGTCTTGGAGTCCTTGGTGGAAGCTACGGCGGATTTATGACTAATTGGATGATCACTCATACCAATCGATTCAAAGCAGCTGTTACCATGCGAAGTATCTCGAACTGGAGTTCAATGTTTGGTTGCAGCGACATTGGGTGGACATTTGTCCGACGAGAGATGGGCGACACATTACCTTGGACCCATGAAGAACTCTATCAGTCTAAATCCCCAATTCGATACGTAGCAAACACCCAAACACCGACACTTATTATTCACTCAGAAGACGATCATCGGTGCCCAATGGAGCAAGCAGAGCAACTCTTTACAGCTCTAAAATACCGCGGCATTCCCACAGAGCTAATCCGCTTTCCAAAAGAAAATCATAACCTATCCCGGTCAGGTAAACCCCATCATCGAGAGGAACGGCTGAAACATATCGTTCGCTGGTTTAAGACATATCTGTGATGATAATAATCTACTAGCAACAGAAAAAACAGGTGCTCCGGCCGGGATTTGAACCCGGGTCACGAGCTATCTCCAATTGTCGAGAGGCTCGAATGCTTGGCCGGACTACACCACCGGAGCATTACATACGCTGTATCGCACAACTGATTTTAAAGATCTTCTACAAAAACATTTGGATTCAGTTAGAATTTCTCGTTCAATCAGTGTGTGAGATGTGACACTGAATTAATTCACTAAGACTTTGAGAACACGCTTTGTCCTTAATACTATGTTAATATGGATTTTCCATCTTTTCGAAAATATCTCTCAACTGTAATATGATAACTATTAAAAGACAACGCGTGCGCGTTCAAGCTAGCAAAGAGACAAATATGTAATAAAAAAGAGTGAAATAAAGAAAAAAGGGTTTTAGTAGGGAGGCATTCCACCGTAGCCACCTTTAGGTGGTGGTGGAGGTGTTTTGGCAGCAGCGATAATGTCGTCAATACGAAGAATCATAGATGCAGCTTCGACTGCGGATTTTATTGCTTGCTGTTTAACGGCAAGGGGTTCAAGTACATCTTCTTTCAACATATTTCCGACTTTACCAGCATAAACGTTAACGCCTTGCCAGAGACCATTCTTCTTTTCATGGGCTGCTCTGAGCGATACGATAATGTCAATGACA
>JAOZHK010000022.1 GCA_026014905.1 Candidatus Bathyarchaeota archaeon | reverse complement strand
CTTTGCACGTTAGAATGATGTGAGAAAAAGTTCAGGCTTTCTTTGAATATCACATTCCTGTACACTTGCTATTTATATCTTATCTCGCGCACGCGAATTTGCGAAAAACCTTACACGGTAACATGTTAAGATATTAAAGAAAAATTCTTTACTACCTGATCTAACTGACTTATCATGAATATCGGGATATTGACGAGAAATCCCAAAGCGTGGTGTTCTCATCAATTACTTAAAGCTATCAAACAGCAAGGACATCAAAAGTTTCATTTCGATTTTCGAGATTTGCTCGCTCGTATCGCATATAAACCATATGTCTCCGATGGGACATTTGATATTATTGCTTCGTTGAATGCATTACTTGTTCGGCCTATCGGTCGGGGATCACTCGATGAGATCATTTTTCGTCTGGATCTATTGCGGAACATCGAAAGAAATGGGGTACCTATCATTAATTCTCCTCCGTCAATTGAACGCGCGGTTGATAAGTATCATGCCTTGGCCATTTTGCAACACCATGATCTTCCAGTCCCAAAAACGGTTGTTACTGAAGATCCAAGAAAAGCTTTGAAAGCTTTTCATGAGCTTGGTGGTGACATTGTTGTGAAACCTCTCTTTGGGTCTCGAGGTGTAGGTATCACTCGGGTCACGGATGCAGAGGTAGCTCGACGCATCTTTAAATCGTTAGCATTTGTGCACCATGTATTATATCTCCAAGAGTTTATCCCTCATGACCATAAAGACATTCGCGCTTTTGTCATCAATGACCACGTGGTTGCAGCAATGTATCGCCTCGCGACAGGATGGAAAACGAACGTCAGTCAGGGCGCTAAAGTAGTTCAGGCTGAACTCAATCCACAACTCGAACACATCGCGGTTTCTGCAGCGCAAGCATTAGGCTGTACAATTGCAGGAGTCGATATCATGCAAAGTCCTTCAGGTAATTATTTAACCGAAGTGAATAGTCAACCCGGATTCCAAGCCCTCCAAACTGTGAGTCAAATCAATATCGCTGATCAAATTATAGCATATATCTCTCAAAAGTATCGAAAATAGTTTTTTTAAATCGAGTCATCTATGCAAGTTCCATAACAAATATTTGCGTCTCACGTGTTTTTCAAGAGACGTGAGAGAGATTGTCAGGTATTCAGGTTATTGGTATTCAGAATATTCCTTTAATCAAACCGCAAGATGATATCGCCCAGATCATTTGTACTGCTGCTGCAAAACAAAACACACCACTTCGTGACAAAGATATTCTCGTGATCACACAGAAAATCGTTTCAAAATCTGAGAGTCGGATCGTGAAGTTGAATACTGTTCAAATCTCGCCGTTCTCTCATCATGTGTCGAAAATGACTGAAAAAGATGCCCGAATCATCGAATTAATCTTACGCGAAGCTAAATCGATTGTCCGAATGATCGGACACCATTTAATAACTGAAACACAGCAAGGATGGATTTGCGCGAATTCGGGTCTCGATCAATCGAATGTCTCCGGAGGTGATGCCGTTACGTTGCTACCACAGGACTCTGATCAATCAGCACAACGGATTCGACAACAGATTCGAGAGTATACTGGGAACGATGTTGCTGTGTTAATTTCTGATACCTTTGGACGTCCTTTTCGTCTTGGCCATGTAGACATATGTATTGGTATTGCAGGGCTTAGCCCACTACTCGATCTTCGGGGACAACAAGATCTCTTTGGGTATCAAATGCGTGTTAAACGCACTGCTATTGGTGACGAACTGGCTTCTGCTGCAGAATTAGTAATTGGCAATTGCCAAGAGAAAATACCTGCGGCTATTATTCGAGGATATACTTACACCCCCGATGATTCTGCGAAAGCGATCGATGCAATAATGCCTCGAGAAAACAATCTTTTCATGTAAACAATACTTTACGTTATGATAGAACTCAGCTTTTTGAACAACCATATTGCCGGCGCGTAAATTTGTATAGGCATGCTAATAAGATATATAGCATATAACACAGAATCTTATGTCGATGATATTCAAGAGGTCATAATATGAAAATATTTCTTGATACCGCTGAACTCAATGAGATTCAATTAGCTGAGTCCTGGGGAGTTATTGATGGTGTGACCACCAACCCATCTCTGATTAAAAAAGCTGTTGAAGCTAGGAAGAACCTCACGATCGAAAAGTATATTCAGGAGATTATTCAGACGGTTTCAGGCCCAGTCAGTTTAGAAGTGATAGGTTTAACAGCTCAGGAAATGCTGGATCAAGCTCAGATATTATATAGCAAATTCAGTTCTTATGGAGATATCGCAATCAAAATTCCGATAAATACGTCAACTGGACAAAACGTGGGTGATTTTGAAGGTATTCAAGTAATTCAGAAACTAGCCCAAGCAGATATTCCCATAAATGTTACGTTAGTAATGACGCCTGAACAGGCTCTTCTCGCCGCTAAAGCTGGAGCTACTTATGTGAGCCCGTTTGTCGGTCGAATCGATGACTATATTCGAACAAATCTAGGGTTAACACGTGGCGTCGATTTTCAGAAAACCGAGTATTATGAAGCTTCACTAGTATCAGAAATTCTGGAATCGAAAATACTCTCATCTGTAAATGAAGAAACCCCCATTTCCCCCTCTCTTATCCGCACTATTCACCAAGAGTCGCAAAAAGGGAATGATAGTGGAGTGTGGAGTGGAATAGATCTTGTTCAGATAATACTAACAATCTATGAACAATACGATTATTCAACTGAAGTCATTGGCGCCAGTATCCGTAATATTCAACAAGTGAGGGAACTCGCTGAGATAGGGACTCATATCGCAACGATTCCCTTTCCACTTGTACAAGCAATGATTCAACACCCAAAGACTCGTGAAGGCATACTCGGTTTCACAGCCGATATCGTACCAGCTTATGAACAGCTATTCAAATAACACATGCGCGTATCCAAATGGAATCTGTATCCATGCATAGAGAAGTGTATCGACAAAGAGTAAACTACTGATTACAAAATGCGATAAACTGAACGCTCTTCAGCCATTCGCCACGTGTGCACAGCGACAGGGAGTCACAGCTGATATAAAGGGTTGGCGCCATGAGCGATGGATAACATTATCAGCGAACGTGAATTTGCCTCCAAACGCTTATTCTCAACTCACGTGACAATCTGCTGTTACACTTTTTCAGATGCGTGTTTTTGACGTGTTCTCCGAATAATCACAATAGGGTAATGTTTGATAGAGGCAAGTAATTCCCAGGTGATGTCAGATGGACCGACTCCAAATTCCTTCGCACTGTCCCAAACAGTTCTTCCTGCGCCTTGTCCTCGAGCACGGTGAGCAATTTCAGAAAAGCGTAATGCATTATCTACTGATATCTTTTGTCCTACAGCAGCTAGTGGCGTAGCGCGTTGTTTTAATCTCGCAAACCGACCAATGATAAAGCCTAATGGGTTATTCAGAGGAATAATGCCTTTAATTGCTTGAGATCGTGAAGTGAAATGAATGTTTTTCCATGAAAAGGTCGAATCTGTATCCGAAATGATCAAAGTCAACTGCTTGTTACTGACAGCTTGAATATGATTGAGAATAGCTTTTGCATCGTTCAGAGGATTCTCGAGTGGAATACATGCGAATGCATACGGGACGTTATTAAGATCAATTCCTCCTTCTGAACCATAATGTAACGCGGGAATAAGACCACGATACATCAAGACTGTTTGTTTATGATGGCTTCCCTTTATTCTTGGATAATTTTTCAAACGTTGAATTGTTAGTGGCTTAAATCGACACAAGTAACCCAGAAACAATCCCCATATGAATCGGCTCCAGATTGCTGCCAGAAACCGCGCTGAAACACTAGGAATCAATTTTTCTTCATTAACCAGACGACTTTTAGCTATAGCCACTGCTTTTTCCGAGACAATGATAATATCGCCATCACGAATCACCGGTTGTATTAGATCCGCGATGATCTTACAGAATTTGGTACCTGGGCTCCAATACAGTGACTGAATGGATTTATACTTGACCATGCTGTTAGTAACCCATTATCTAATATCAGATTGATGTCTAGAGGATAATCCCCTTGTTATATACCATTCGAGGACTACATGAAACCGCACGCGGAGTCGATATTCGCGTTCGAATCATCAATGTGGGTAAGACTCGCACAGTTAAAACTAAGAATGGTGCTCAGCATGCGGTTGTCAATGTGTTAGTTGGAGACCGAACTGGAACCATCAGCTTAACTCTTTGGGATGATCAGATTAAACTGATTTCCGAAGGCGACCTCATCGATATTTCAAACGGGTATGTAAACAAGTTTAAAGGATGGCTTACGCTCAATATTGGGAAGTACGGGAATATTGAAAAAATTGAAGATGACAATTTCCCCCGTCGCGAAGATTTCCATATGAATCACACAGCGCACTGAAATGGAGGACTCCTGTGCTATCTTTGATTTGTATGGTCGGTAACGATTATCAACGAATAATTGATGGCGCTAACCATTGGAAGATGGTAGAATCAATTGATGCCATCTATCTGCTCTACGATGAAAAACAAGACAAATATGGCTATGCTTCTCAACAAAATGCCCGTGAACTCCAAACCACACTATCCTCTTTACGGTCACAACCCACTATCACAGGATATAACCCCCAGAGCTACCAAGATGTGTTTGGTAAATTATATGCTATCTTGAACCGAGAAGTTGAACAGTATAATCGCCGCGTATTAATTGATTCAACATCAACCACCAAAGAAGCATATGGTGCAACGGTTACAATATCACTCATGTTCAGGAATGTACGAATTTACATCGTTCCTCCAAAAGAACGGGGATGGTATGTACCGTCACCCAACGACGAAGTGTTTAATGCATGGTTTCAGAAGACGCGAAATGTTAAAGGAATGAACCCTCAAGAGATCTACCTGCCAGCCCAACGCCTCAAACGACCAAATAAAGACGAAACGCTCGTCTTACAAAAACTCAATGAACATGAAGGCCATACAGAGATGATCTCTTCACTGATCCAATGGTGTTCATATGATCCCCACAACCCAGTAGTTAAAAACCGATTCAGCCGTATCATCAAACGCCTTGAAACTAAAGGATTCGTTGAAAAAACAAACTCTAACAAAGGTAAACGAGTACAATTAACTCAGTTTGGAAAAGTATATGCTGAAGCCGTCAAATCCTAACCGAATTACTATGTAATGGCAATGAGTACAGCTCCCAGAATGACGCAGTAGGGGATAAAAACATCAAGGCCTGATGTTTTATCATAGACTTTTTTCAATAAAGCAATGGAGAAATACCCCACAACGGTTGTAATTACTATACCAAGCGCCAGGACCTCACCCTCAAGAACAATTGATGAATACCTTCTACTTTCTAAAATCGTTGCACCGATAATGGTAGGGACCGATAACAGCATAGAGTATGTGAACACCAACTCACGGTCCATTCCTGATAGTAAGCCTGCACTGAATGTTAATCCACTTCGAGAAATTCCAGGAATCGCCGCAACGCCTTGAGCTATCCCAATAAGAACAGCTTTGTACTTACTCAATTCGCCGTGCCCAGTTTTCATTCTTGATAAACCCAAAAAAAGTGCTGTAACAATTAATCCTAAACCGATAGCCCTCAAATCGGTAAAAACTAATCGAATTACATCATTGAGAGCAAAGACGACGATAACTGTCGAAACACCACTCAGTACGAGGTAAAGTGCTATTTGTTTTTCTTTCACACTCGAAAACGACAAGTCTCTTTGCTGAATGCTAGCTAAAATATTTCGACGAAAGTACAATCCCAATGCAAAGACTGATCCTAAATGCAAGCCAATATCAAAACTAACTGGAATGATAATACCGCGTAACTCCTGAAAAATCACAAGATGACCCGAACTTGAAATTGGAAACCATTCAGTTACTCCTTGAATAATCGCTAAGATTATAGTGTCAACTCGTGCAACCATTCAATCATCTAACTTGCGGGAGCTGTCAAGTTTGTACTGTTACAATTGTATAAGCATATAATCATTTTGTCACGATACTTCACTAGCGAGTTACGCGCGCTCGTAATTGTTGAAAAAAGGTAGATTATGAAAATAAGTAATGATTTAATGGAAGTTGTTAAAGCATTTAATTGGATAAATGAATAGGCAAAACGCGCGCATGGATAGGTATGATTGATTTGGATGAGATAAAACGTACACTTGAACGTATTGTAGGACATGAGTTTCTATTTACATCAGAAAAACCAGAATATTACGCTTATCTTTTTGGTGATGCTACCATGTACCGCTCCAAACCTGAGTATGTGGTGTACCCCGGTTCTGTGGAAGAAATTCAAGCGATAATTAAATTTGCATCGAATAGAAAGTTAAAGGTGATTCCAGGAGCAGGACTTACTGGTCTTTCAGGCGGCGCTGTTTGCGATGGCGGTATTTTATTAAACCCATCTAGATTGCGTAGCATTAAAAATGTTGACACTATCAGTCGGACAGTTATTGTCGAACCGGGAATAAGTTGTGCTCAATTGAACTCTCATTTAGCGGAATACGGTATGATAGTGCCTGTAGCTCCAGCCTCTCACGAAATATCCACTCTTGGTGCGAATATCGCTTCAGCTTCAGGCGGTACATGGGGTATGTCCAAAGGTACTTTCAAAAATTATTTGCTAAGTTTAAAAGTAGTAGATGGAACGGGCGATCTTATTGAACTCGGTAAAGCCTGTCCTAAGCAGAGTACGGGGCCAGATCTTACTTCGCTTTTCCTAGGTTCAGAGGGGACCATGGGTGTTATTATTGAAATTACGCTACGCTGCGATCTTCTTCCTGAAGATATATGGACTGTACGCGTGAGTTTTAAAGATGAGTCGGTTCTACAAGCAATTCATGAAGGTATCGCGAAACATAAGATTCAGTTATTTTCGTTTGAATACATGGATGATAAAATTATGAGATGTATGGGTAAAAGAAATATGCTGTTGCTCCTACAAACAGCCGGAACCAAGGATGACGCAAAAGAACAAGCAGAACAAGTCGTTGCGATTTTAAAGTCTATGAACCCGATTGAATTAAAATACACCAACAATCAAGCTGAAGCAGATAAATTATACGCTGAGAGACGAAGCGCTTTAGGTGCATTAGCTAAAGCAGATAGAGGAAAACCGGTGATCGTTCAATTTGATCCAGTCTTACCCTTACTAAAATTAACTGAAGGCATAAAGAAAATGCGTGAATTAGCTCAGAAAGAAGGCCTGGAGCTTATTATCTATGGACATGCAGGCGATGGTAATCTGCATCCAAGTTTCATTGTAGCAGATGATTTTAATGAAAAGATAAAAACCAAAACAGTGATTCGCGAATTTGATGCGTGGGTAGAAGAACAAGGAGGTTGTTATAGCGGCGAGCACGCAGTTGGATTCTTTCTAGGTCGTGATCAAGGAGAAATGCGCGGAATAAGCCAATACTTACGTAAAATAAAATCAGCTTTTGATCCTAATGGCATCATGAATCCAGGTAAAGTAGTGGATGTCGCAGAACCTTCGATTAAACTTGATCCTGTGATGGACACATATGAAGAAATCGCACAGCTCTGTATATTATGTTCAAAATGCCATTTGTGTAAAAACGATAGCCCTGAATTCAAAGAAATACCCATGGAACACAACACTATCCGAGGACGAATTAGCATGATCGATTCAGCAACTCGTGGAAAAATCCCTTTCGCTGCAATTAAACCCTTTATTCAACAAATGCGTCCCTGGACTACAAGCATGAATTGTCCTACCTACATAAAAGAAGAAATGCCTAAACTCCTCGATCTCACTTTAGCTAGCTAACTCCAAAGCCCAGATCATTGTTACGTGCGCGTATCGGTACGTGTGTAATCGTATTACATATTCCGTGGCTATTAATTCAAGTTAATGAATCTGAATGACCAGAAAATAATCCATTTCTGTCATATACCTAAAGGTTAATAACTTTCCATGTAACCAATGAATCCACTCTGGAATATAGCGATGAATGAACAATGCCCCGTTTTAAATCTACATCAGAGATAATTAAAATTTCAAAAGACAAAGATCATATCCGCAATGCCGGAATCATTGCCCACGTTGATCATGGTAAAACTACTCTAACCGACAGTTTACTTGCTGCTGCAGGTCTCCTTTCGCCATCGATGGCCGGAACCGCTCTCGCGCTTGACTATTTAGAGGAAGAGCAAAAACGCCAAATGACGATTAAAGCAGCAAATATCACATTATATTATGAACGCACCGATGCAAATTATTTAATCAATTTGATTGATACCCCAGGCCACGTCGATTTTACCGGACGTGTCACCCGATCATTACGAGCAATAGATGGTGCAGTGGTAGTCGTGGATGCCGTTGAAGAGGTAATGGTGCAAACAGAAACTGTTACACGGCAAGCTCTTGAGGAACGGGTACGTCCTGTTCTCTTTGTTAATAAAATTGACCGATTAATTAAAGAATTAAAACTTCCTCCCGAAAAAATCCAAGATAAATTAGGGAGAATTATACGCGACTTTAATCAACTCATTGAAATGTATGCAGAACCTGAGTATCGTGAAATATGGAAAGTCAGTCCATTAGGTGGAACTCTCGCATTTGGATCTGCTAAGGATCGTTGGGGATTAACTCTACAAATTGCTCAAGAAAAAGGCATCCAATTTAATGAAATTGTTGCTGCATATCAAGAAAATCGTGTCGAAGACCTTGTCAAAGCAGCTCCAATTCACATTTCCATTCTTAATATGATTACGAACTACATGCCTGCGCCACATATTGCCCAAAAATATCGAGTACCCAAAGTCTGGAGAGGAGATATCAATTCTGAAGTAGGGCAAGCAATGCTTAACTGTGATGACGACGGACCCGCCGTAATGAGTGTCATTAACGTCAACGTTGACCCCCAAGCTGGTGTCGTTGCTACCGGTCGTTTGTTTTCAGGGACGTTAACAGAAGGCAAAGCGGTTCATTTAATCAACAACAAATCCGATGCTCGAACGCAACAAGTGTGCATATACATGGGTCCCTACCGAGAAATTGTCGGAACCTTAACCGCCGGCAATATTCCCGCACTACTTGGTATTTCAAACGCGCGAGCAGGAGAAACGATATCCACCGAAAAAGACACTGCACCATTTGAAGCCTTAACTTATGTCACTGAACCCGTTGTAACAATCGCTATTGAACCAAAATATAGCCGCGATCTACCCAAACTCATTAATTTGTTACGGAAACTATCTATTGAGGATCCCAACCTGGTCACTTCGATCAATGAAGAAACTGGTGAATACCTCATCTCGGGGATGGGCCAACTGCATCTCGAGATCGCACAAACTTGGATCGATAAAACTGGTTTAGAGACTATCACATCGCAACCCATTGTCATGTATCGAGAAAGCATTCAAGCTTCAACCGAAGAAATCGAAAGTCGATCGCCAAATCGTCATAACCGTCTATTCATGTCTATTGAGCCTCTATCCCCTGAAGTAATCGATCTAATCCTGAAAGGAACAATTCGCGATGGGATGGATCAAGCTGAACGTACTCGTCTGCTCCGACAACACGGTTGGCCCACAAACGAAGCACGAGGAATATGGGTCGTTGATGAAAGAAATAACATTTTTACCAACATTACCCGAGGGATACAACGTCTCGATCAAATAAAGGGATCAATCACGATTGGATTCGTTGATGCCATGGAAGCGGGTCCTTCGGCCGGCGAACCAGTTCGCGGAGTTAAAGTAAAATTACATGATGCTTCAGTGCACGAAGACCATGTTCACTTCGGTCCAGGTCAAATCATTCCAGCTACTCGTGCAGGGATCTTTGCCTCAATTCTATCCGCGCAACCTGTGGTTCTCGAACCATTACTAAAGATCAATGTGAAAGTTCCGGTAGAACAAGTAGGCATTATCACGAGTGTAATCGCACAGAAACGAGGCCGAGTCCTCTCAATAGATCAACGAGATTATATGACTTATATCATAGGCGAACTCCCTGCATCCGAAACCTTTGATTTATCAGAAACCATTCGAGGAGCTACTGGCGGACGAGCTTTTTGGGGAACAGAATTTTCACGATGGGAACGCGTCCCCAGAAAATTACTACCGGAATTGATCCGACAGATACGCGAACGAAAAGGTATGAGTCCACAACCCCCAAGACCACAAGACTTGCTGAGATAAAAACATTCCATCCAAAACTTAGTTGCGCATGCGCGCGTATACAGATGAGAGACAAACTAGGGCTTATGGAAAATAACTTTAAATTAACCTCTATTCACACAAATACTACGACTTCGGTAAGCGGCTGTGGTCGAGTCTGGTCTAGGACAGGAGCCCCCCAAGCTCCTGACCCGGGTTCAAATCCCGGCTGCCGCACCACGAGGTATTGTATTTACAATTTCTGAATGAAGTTTCAGGTAATTAGTGTAAAAAGAGTAAATTTCATCTTATCGGTGTTGTGCGCGATCCAGCGTTTAATCACTGCTTTCTATTCTTGGAGCAAGATAGTATTGAAGTTTACCTTGATGAGGTAATTCAAAGTTTAATCGAAGTGGCATTTTGTTCGAGAATTCAATCGTTACGATATCGGACACTGATGATGCAGCTTTTACCATGTCGGAAAGGTAGTTCAATCCAAACATAGCTTTAGAATTCTCCTGAACATCCAATCCAAGTAGCTCTTCACTATCTTTCTCGATAACGATCTCGACGCTACCGACATCACCTGAAGCCTGCATCGTAAACTCAGTGTCAGTACTTTGAAAGATGATATAATCACTAACAGTAGCTGCATCGTTGATTGCATCTCTGATGCTATTAGTGGTAATTTTAACAGATGATTGAAATGTGATTTTTGGTGAAGGGACTTCTTCACTCAGGGCTTCGAGGGTATTCATTTTAAATGTTCGTAAATATTTGCTTTTTAAAACCATTATGAGTTGTGCTGTCTTATCATCAAGTTCAAGTACAAGAGATTCATCAGCATTGACTCTTCGTAACAATCGCAACATCTCATTGATATTGATACAAAGTTTAAGTGGTGTATCACAAGCGTATTCATCAAACATTTCACTTGGCCATTCAAAATCAACCATAGCCACGTGCGAGGGATCCATTGCTCGTAATGTTATTCCTTGATCGTTCGCATCAAAGTTTGCTTCGTCTACGAGTGTAGCAATTGCATTCAATAAATTCTTCCATAACCGCGCGTTAATCATTCTCACTTTGAACAATCTAATTCTCCTTTTCAATTGATAACTGAGGTTTTAGGCACTTTCTCTCCATGTGTAATTACATTTAGTACAACGTAAGAATTGAGTTGTGGATTCATCAGCTCCACGGGTTTGGACCATCCACCAATATGCTTCTTGATGTCCACATTTCGGGCATTCAGTTCGTGTCGTAGGCAGTGTTCTTATTTTTGATTCTTCTTCACCTATGACTGTAACGATATCTTCTCTTGATTGTGTAATAACTTTGGATGGTTTCTGTTCTTCTTCTAAGCTTTGTGTGTAACCACATTTTGGGCAAACTAATTCTTTCACGACTTCTGATTCTGAAGCTCGATGAGTAAGGACTAGACGCGACTCACATTGAGGGCAAAATTCCATTCTTATTCACCCAAAATTTGAATCAAAACAATAATATCTAAAATTTAAATCTTTTCATCAATCGGCTCTAGTGAATGATTAATAACCTGCATAATCTCAAGTAGGACTTTCGAAAACGCTTCGATAGGGTTTTGAGCTTCACTTTCAAGAATCTGCAGCAATTCAGATAAAGAAAAAATCTTTGTAATCCAAGCATACATAACCAATGCTTCCACGGCATTGGCTTGATCATGTCTATCGATTCGATGGGGTAATAATTCTCTGAGACCCGTTTTTTTTAAGGCAGTTGAAAGAGTTAAGCTTGAGACGCGAACATTCTGAGGTTGCTTCATTGTGTTAGAAACTGCGAGGGAAAAAATGAAGTTCACTAACGCATCTCCAATTTTTGCTAAATCCTTGTCTAAAAGAACTTCAGTTAGTGAAGAATAGTTCTTTCGAAAAGTTACATGCATGAATAATCCTCAAAAAAGCTAACTAATCCTTAACCTCGTTTCTTGTTGATGTTGGGTATTATTTAATTTACCTAAAGCTGTATTTCTTGAATACATCGCATTTTTAGATTCCGTACTTTTTAATAAAGACTAATATATATTCAGTCGCAATCGTGTAGGGTGATATCAGTAATTCAAGAAGCTTATTATCTCATCCATAACTCGTACAAGTATGCTTAATACTTGGCATGTTAAGATCATTGACTGAATTAGAATATGGGCTAAGAGTTGATGTAAATCACAATAATAATAGATGACGCTGGAAATGGGGACTTGCTCTTAGGAGTAGTCATAGGCGTATATCAAAGCGATAATGATATCTTCACGTATGATATCATCAATGTCAAATACTTCCAGTCTCCTCTCTTTAAAAAGAAACTCTATTTAAAACGTGCATCTGAGATTATATTCTCTCTCTTAAAGAAATTTCATTTAAAGCCAAATGAATCGATAATGGTCTGTAATAGTTATCTTTTTGATACAGCTGTTGAAAATCTCATCAAGAAATACGGAAAAGATCAAATTCAGCGAATAAAAGTAACTGGAGAACCACAATATCTCACTGAAACCTCGTATTTGGATGAGATTAGAAACTTGGGATACGAACCCCTTACCAACCGAGAATCAAAACGAGCTAAAAGTTTTTTTCACATGATGAACTGGCTTAAGAATAATCCTGATAAAATGAAATATGCAAAGACAGGTTGGCCACGTCTCTCAAGATATCATTTATTTAGATCATTAAATCACTAAATGGCATTACTGACGAACTAAAGTGTAAAAGTAACGCTTATTTTTAACTGGCCGTATAAATAATACGCCTAAGCTAGCAACACAGCAATTCCATCGCTATACGTTAATCTATTGTATGTGCATGTTGAAGGTCAGCCAATACACGTTATCCCTGAGTGATATCATATGCCTGTTGAAGACTTTCTCCTAGAGAATGAAAAAATATTATACAATAGTCCAACGAAAATTGAATATCAAGATAACTATTTCGAGTTTTATTTAACTGATCAACGATTAATGTGGTATAAAAGAGGAGGATTCTTCTCAAAGTCTGACACTATGATTGCAGAGAGAATCGACACAATACTAGAGATAAAATATGAAGAAAAAGGATTCCTCACCAAAAAAGGAGCAATACATCTTGTAACATCTCGCAAAACGCTTGATTTCTCCAGTTCCATCGAAACCATCAAAGCTATTTATCAAAGACTCCAAACCTTTCTCATTGAACCGACTTCTCCAGTAAAAACGTGTCATTTTTGCTCTAAAGACATGGACGCTGATGCACGATTTTGTTCTCACTGCGGAAACGAGCTCTCAGAGCGAGACACAAACTAAGAGAAGAAGAACATGAACTATATGCAAAAGAAGCTGGGAACGGCGGAGATTCACCCTAAACAACCGATAATAGCTGGCAGCTACGCCACTTTCGATCTAATTTATACAGCAGGTTATTTTGGCATCGACGATTCAGGAAGTTTGAAGATCGTTCAACGTTTCCCCAGCGACATGGCGACGCCTCAATTTAATAATGCTTCTACAGAAAATTACGTCTCTCTCGAAGTTCATGGTAATGCCCAAGTTCGATGTTCATATCAAAGGAATAATAATACTCGTCCATGGCGCAAAACATTACTAATAACTGTTTTCAATGGATATCTCAAGGAAGGCGATCAAATTATTCTTCATTTTGGTGACAGACGATGGGGATCTCAAGGCATACGCATGCAAACATTTTGTGAAAAAACTTACGAGTTTAAAGTACTAGTTGACGCTTTTGCTACGCAGCAATTTGTTGAACTTCCAGTCAATCCAGAATTATCAATAATTCCAGGATTACCTGTGAATTGGGTTGCAGTTCTTCCTACAATGCGAAAGTGCAATCAACAATTTCGCTTATCTATTAAAGTAGAGGACAAATGGGGGAACCCTTGTAATACGATTGATGCACCTCTCTATCTGTAAGCGAATTGCTATGTTCATGGATTGCCGAGAACACTAGCGTTTCCTGCGGGTCAATATGCTCTGGTCGTTGAAGGATTATCAGTTTCAAACGAAGGACTTCTCTTCATTGATATTGTAAATGGTAGTGAGCAACTTCTTGCGACAACAAATCCTTTACAGATCGTTGCTGATACTGCTTTACTACCATATTGGGGCGATCTCCATGGCCAAAGCGAAGAAACCATCGGAACAAATTCGATAGATGAATATTTTGATTTTGGGCGAAACAAAGCTTTTTTAGATGTCATGAGCATCCAGGGAAATGATTTTCAAATCACCCAGCATTTTTGGGATACAATCCAGATCATTACGCACCGATTCAATGAGTCGGGACGCTTCATTACGTTTCCTGGTTATGAATGGTCAGCAAATACAGGTTTAGGTGGAGATCATAACATCATATTTTACCGCGAGCATGAAATATTGCATCGATCTTCTCATGCCCTCATACATGAACTAACAGATGCAACTACCGATTGCCACCACATTGACGAGTTAGTACACGCTTTGCATGATCGCAAAGTGTTCTTATTTGCTCATGCAGGTGGACGATATGCGGATTTACATGTAGTAAAACAGTACTCCTCGAATATTGCTATTGAAATCCATTCTGCGTGGGGAACATTCCCTTGGTTGTTGCAAGATGCTTTCGAGTCAGGGTTACACGTTGGAATTGTCGCTAATAGTGATGATCATAAAGGACGACCTGGTGCCAGCTACCCTGGGGCTTCTTCTTTTGGCTCATATGGAGGATTAACCTGTTTTCTATGCTCCGAATTAACTCGCGATGGTATATTTGAAAGTCTCTATCGCCGTCATCATTATGCTACGACTGGAACAAGGATGGTGTTGGATACGCGTGTTCAACTGAAACAAAAAGAAGTTATCATGGGCGACTTGGTCATCACCGAGCAATCTCATGTTATATTTAGAATCTGCGCAGTATGTTCATCACCAATTGAATGTGTGGAAATGTTTAATGGTAAAACCCTTGTGACAACCTTACATCCGTTTACTTTAGAATCAGAAAGTCGGCGAATCCGTATGATCTGGGAAGGCGCTGAACGTCGAGGTCGAGGTCGTGAAACAACATGGGATGGCCAAGCGACAATAATAGATAATTCGTTCTTACGTATTCGTCCAATCAATTTTTGGAATCCATTACATACATGCAAAATGACAAATGATCAACATATCACATGGACTTCAATGACTACGGGCGGGTTCTGTGGTTTCGATGCTTGGATGTTCCACCCTATGAACGGTACTCTAGTCATTCAGACTCCCCCCCTCACTGCTTCAATTGATCTTTCAGATATAACTCTACACGGAATCACTTTAGATGCCGGGGGATTATCGAGGCAAGTGAAATGTTATCGATTGCCTGAACAAATGTTAGTTCAGAGGTTAGACACGGAAATTGTAGTTGAATTAGACGCTGAAGCCAGTAATCCGTTGTATGCGCGAATAATTCAAGAAGATGGTCATGTAGGTTGGACGAGTCCGATCTATGTTCAAACCAAGTAGCTTATGTTAGTGTTCAGTGGCTATTGTTTTCATGAATGTGGTTTGAATCTCTTCTAATTCTTTTTGAAGTGCTGTGGCAGCATCCATGGCACTCTGTTCAGGCCGTTTTTTCCTGTTGGTACGAATATTCAAAATTGGTTCACCAACAAGTGGATGAGTAATCTTGTAACCTGAAAATTCAATTGCGGGATCTTTTAGTAAAAAATTCTGGAGAGCATTACAGAATGTATGTCCTTCCCCTTTCACTTCGAGCTGTATTTCTTCATCACTGGTGTCCATTTTTTTAACTTCCAATTCGTCTCCTCCTTAATTACTAGTTAGCTTTCGTGTATCTGATAGTGATCGAACGCAACTTTTCGTCGTTCACTGCCCTTACAAACTGGACATCGAAGCCGTCGTTTCACCATGTGTAATGTAGTGCCACAATGCGAGCAATATGATTCGATTACGCCAAAGGATCTCTCTTCTGTGGTCAGGTGATTTTCATTATTCATGACTGATAGGACTCTTGCTCGGATGAGATCGCCCACATTATAGATATCAAACATTGTTTTTGTATAAGATCTCGTCGCATTTGAGATATGCATTACACCATTAAATGAGCTTGAGACTGGAGGATTATTGATTTGAATGATTTTAATTGTTAAAGTTTTATCATGAATATATTGGACGTGACCAATTACTATATCATTTTCTTGGGGTAGAATAGGTGATTTGGTGAGGGGACGGATACCAATTTCTTTATTGATTTCATCTCGGGCCAGATATCCTAGAGATGATGAATATATATTGCCGTCTTCAACATATGTTCCCGATCCTGGGATGAATTCCTCGATAACTCCTAACCGTTCGCCTGGAAAAACGTACTGCTTATCCTCGTGAGTTTTTTCCCTCAAGGTTATTCGCCCTAGATTAAAGAGGTGCTTTCTTATAAGTTATCACAATTTAGTTCATGACGATCCTGTATAAATCGCAGTCAACAGCATATTTCGCCTGTCGATGAAACGTATATGTTGGGCGCAGTACAACTTGCAACTGAAATATCTGATCTATAATGCCGCCTCTCTGCTTTACTCTTCGTGTAATGAATTGTCTACTAGATGACGATTGTTTATGGAGGGAATAGATCGTGGATGATAGTTCAAGTGCTTTTTCAAGGAAGGTCATATCCATACCTCTATGCCAGCTTCCAAAGGGAGGGTTCATTAAGGTTGTGTTAAATTTGCGAGAATGAAGAATACTAATGTCTCCTGCAATTAAATTGAGTTGAACCCCGACTTGTCTAGCATTCAGTGCTGCGGTTGAAATGCTGTCAGGATCAATGTCAATGCCTGTCGCGTCGGATGCTCCTAAGATCATTGCTCCTATCGCCAGAATTCCTGCTCCGCAACCTAAATCAACGACTCGTTTTTCTGCAATATCACCGAATATATGCTCTGCTATATGAAGAAATTGTGCAGCACATTCTGCATCAAGTGAATATGTTTCATATTTCAACTTAGGATGGGGATGCGTCTGAAGTGTGGATAACAAGATTTCAAGTTGTTTTTTGCGAAACGGAGGCATCGTTAAAGAATGATCATTGGGTTCCTTGATTTCGAATCTGTTCAATCTTGATTTTATTTTTCACGGGTAGTTTTTTCGACGATCGTTTTAACGCGGTTTTAGCAGCTTCTATTCCATCTTTATTCACAGAAATGGTGATAATTTTTTGTCCTGTGCTAACTTTTGCTGCTCGTTTGGTAGGACGTCCAAACGCGTGGCCCATTCCTTGGCTTAAACGGTCGGCGCCTGCAAAGCTCATGAATTTATGTTCTCGAACAATTTCATGAGGATATCGAATAATTTTCAAATTATAAGTATCTGGACCAAGTAATCGTGTAAGGTTTTTATTAGTAGTAATCCGTATTGCTTCCAATGCATTAGAACTGATCATGGTATTATGAGAAGCAATTAAGGAAACGTGGTAATCGTATTCAGTTGTGTTGTCACCTAATGTGAAGCGGGTTATCCTGGATAAGGGCACTCGATGAATGTATTCGAGGCGGGTATATGACATACCTTTTTTAGCCTTACTCATCACTGTTCACTTTTCTGATACAGGGATATACTAGTATTAAAGTTTCATTGTTCTGTAAGACCATACCATAATTTAACTCCAGCGCTTTTCAAAAAACCTCTTGTGTTGATGTCATGAGTTAGCTGTTAAGATGTGCTGCTCTTTTACCGACACGGCGCATGCGTCTATAGTACAAACAAATTAATCTCTTTACCTCTGTGACTGTGAACTCTGCGAGCGAGCGTAAGCAATGAACGCTTCTCCCAAGTTATTTTCCAATATATAGAGGAACTGGTAGGTATTGTAGCTGTAGATGGGTGTATACGACTATTATTGTATAGAAATCACTTGGGTATTGAAGATTATTAGGTTAGATAAATCCTTAAATACTGTTACCGTGGAGGCTTTTCTATCATCATGTAATGGGATAGTTTCTTGGATAAAATTAAAGTAGCAATCGTCGGAGCTACTGGCGTTGTTGGACAACAATTTATTCTTGCGTTACACGATCATCCCTGGTTTACAATATCGGCTTTAACTGCGTCTCGTCAATCCAGTAATAAATCATACTCTAATGCATTACGAGATCCTGCAACAGGGGCACACCACTGGTTTAACAGAGAGCCCCCTCCCTCATCCGTTTTAGAATTACCAGTAACAGACTTTCATAATATCGATCTATCCAATATCGATTTAGTGTTCACCGCGGTGAGTACACAAATTGCACGTAATATTGAAGGCAAACTGGCGGAGCACATACCTGTAATCAGTACTGCCAGAGCTTATCGATACGAGCCCGACATCCCGATAATATTGCCGGGGATCAACTTGTCACACGCTTCATTGATTCATGTCCAGCAAAAGAAACGAGCTTGGAAAGGATTCATTATCCCCCAACCCAACTGTACAGCAACCGGACTCGCGTATAGTCTTAAACCAATAATGGATGAATTTGGATTAGACAAAGTTCTGATGACCTCATTACAAGCTGTTTCCGGAGCCGGACGCTCACCAGGTGTCTCAGCCCTCGATATCATCGGGAATGTGATCCCGTACATACCTGGAGAAGAGGAAGCAGTCGAGAAAGAAACCATTAAGATATTAGGATCCCTCACAAGCAATCAGACAATTTCTCCTGCTTCTTTCAGCCTAAGTTGTACTTGCACAAGAGTTGGTGTACTTGATGGACACACTGAATCAGTATTCCTATCAACGCAGAACCCTTGCTCAGTCAATGACATTATTGAGGTATTGCGTCGGTATTCTACTGATATGAACTCGCTTAACCTGCCTTCAGCGCCACAACAGCTTCTTGTTGTTCAAGATGATCCATATAGACCTCAGCCTCGTCTCGATTTAATGACGGAAGGAGGTATGGCAACAACTGTCGGACGTATCAGAATAGATCCTGCGCTGGAGAATGGAATAAAATATGTCCTCTTGTCTCATAATACTAAAATGGGCGCTGCAAAAGGGGCAGTTCTAGTGGCAGAATTTCTCTATAAAGAGAAGTATCTTTGAAGTCCCCGTGCAGACGCGAATAATTGAAAGTTTAAAAGGAAGAATGTCTGAAAAAGTTAGAACATGCTTTGAAGTTGCTTAAGATGGAGAATTACCTATGGAATATAATCCAGTAACCTCGGATGTAATCGACGAACTACTTGGTATTTTTGGATCTGACGATGTAATTGTTGACAAAACACTGTTAGAACCATATAGCATTGATGAAAGTACAATTACCCCTCACTTACCTGAAGTAGTCGTCAAACCCGAAAGCACACATGAAATCTCATTAACGATGAAACTAGCTAACGCTAGAAAGATCCCCGTGGTTGCCCGCGGTGGTGGTACATCATTAACAGGAGGCACTATACCAATCCTTGGTGGAATCGTTATCTCCTTTGAAAAGATGGATAAAATCGTGGAATTGGACGAAGAAAATCTTATGGTTACTGTAGAGCCAGGGATTTTCGTTATGGATCTCCATGCAGAAATGGAGAGTAAAGGATTTCTCTACCCCCCTGATCCCGGCCAAAAAAGTTCATGTCTTGGAGGAAATGTAAATACAAATGCTGGAGGGATGCGAGGGATCAAATATGGCGTAACTCGAGACTACGTTGAAGCATTAGAAGTAGTACTTCCTTCAGGAGATATTATACACCTTGGACGAAAAACAGTTAAAAACTCAACCGGATACGCGTTAAAAGATCTCATCATCGGTTCTGAAGGGACTCTTGGCATAGTGACGAAAATCACATTGGGGTTAGAGCCTTTACCTCGTTTAAGTACCACTCTCTATGTGCCCTTTAATGACTTTAACGATGCAGCAAAAACAGTTGCTGAGATCATTAAGAATAAAATCATTCCGTCAGCTCTTGAATTTACCGATCAAGAATCCATTCTCGTTGCTGAGCGATTTCAGGGTCAGTCCATGCCACATAATAGTGCACCAGCATATTTGATTATTCGACTTAATGGTAATATTCGAGAAGAAGTGGATAGTGAGTTTGAAACGGTCGGTGAACTATGTCTGAAGAATGGAGCCATTGACGTCCTCGTTGCTGATACCAAAGAAAGCCAAGATCGAATCTGGGAAGGACGAGGCTGTATTATCGATGCGGCGAAGGCAGAAGGCATTGTCGAATTAATGGATGCCGTTGTCCCACGTAATCGGTTACCTACATTTTTAGAAGGTCTTGTCGCCCTTTCGCATAAATTTGGTCTTAAAACACAGAATTTTGGTCATGCAGGTGACGGAAATGTACATACTAATGTCTTGAAAGAAGACCTTTCGGACGACGAATGGAACGCGAAAATCCAAGGGTTTAGTGAAGAGGTTTATGCTTTAAGTCTTGAACTAGGTGGCAATATTTCTGGAGAACATGGTATTGGACTTTTACGTAAACAATTCCTCGTTCAAGCCTTAGGTACAACTGAAGAGGATGGCGCTATTCAACTCCAAATAATGAAACACATTAAAAAAGCGTTTGATCCAAATAACATCCTGAATCCTCAAAAAATCTTTGATCTGTAAACAACCAGTTTTAGTGCTCCGGCCGGGATTCGAACCCGGGTCGCCGGCTGTCTTCGTTTAAACACGAAAGGCCGGCATCAGCAGCTAACATGAGCTTATACTGTCGGCCGAAGCGATAACCGGACTATACTACCGGAGCATATCAATATGGAAAAAGTCTTCGGATACTAAAGTCTTTCGTAGTTACGTTGTGCCGTGTTCAAAAATTTCCAGCTCATTCACGAGCAATGGGAGAAAGGTACCAACATCCGATACAATGCCGATCGCATGAGCTGTACCTCGATCAATTAATTTTGTTACAACTGCAGGATTGATATCGACACAGATCACTTTAACGTCTGAGGGTAGCATGTTACCTACAGCTATTGCATGTAACATAGTTGCTAGCATAATAACGATTGAAGCTCCATCCAACAATTTATTATAGTGCTGTTGGGCCTCGATTGTATCAGAGATAACGTCCGGAATAGGGCCATCATCTCGAATAGACCCTGCTAATGTAAATGGAATACCTTGTGTGACACATTGATAGAATATACCTTTCGTCAATATATCTTGAGATACCAGACTGTACAAGGACCCAGCTTTAAGGACCTCATTGACCGCTGCAATGTGATTTCGATTGCCACGCGTGAGAGCCCCCGTCGTTAAATCCATACCAAGTGAGGTGCCATATAACGCATATTCAACGTCATGAACAGCAAGAGCATTGCCACTCAGAACTGCTTGGACATAACCTAATTGAATAACACGTGCTAATGAAAGCGCAGCGCCGGTATGGACTATCGCGGGTCCTCCGACCACAACAATTTTGTCACCCCTAATCTTAGCTGTATGTAGATCTTCCGCTACCTTCTTAACGATCGATATTGATGGTTTTTCCGATGATGCCCGACTAGTCATGAATTCGAAAATGCCAACACCTTCTCGCGGACGTTCGGGGGGTTTAATCCTTATTCCTAACTGCCCAACAACTACAAGGTCGCCTTTTTTGATGTGTCGAATAGGTTTACAAACTGCTCGAGAGGTCGTCGGATCGACAACGATTTGTTTATCCATCATAATATTTTCAACTAGAATCCAGTTTCCTTGATAGAAGATAGAGGTCGGGTGATTAGATGTTGAATAGAAATTGTCGGGCAATGTCATATCTTGTGATACGGGTATTAACTGAACTTCAATGTTATTTGGTGTAACTGCTCCTGATCGAAAGAGTTCGCGGAGCATATGATTTAAATGCTCGGGTGAATCTGCTTTTACGAGGAGTCTAGCGTAACTGTAATCGGTTTTCTGTTTACCAATAGTAAACTCCTGAACTTCAAAGTCGCCTTGATAATCCATGATTATGTCAAATATTTTTGTTAGAATCATGGAATCAATTAAATGCCCTTCTACTTCAATTTCTTGAGTGTTGGTTTCATCGATCTTATTGTCTGGGGATGACATCGGATTATTCAACCACGCACGCGAGATGATTATGCTATAGAATAATGATTGCCTTATATAGCTAGCTAACTATACTTTGACTCCGCGGTTTTTCTTATTGTACTATTTGTTGTTGCCTGCATTTGAGCAAGATATTCATATATTTGGTTGGCTCGTATGAAGCCGAAACTTAAAGCTTGGTATCGATGTGATCCGATTGCGTGAAGAGAGCATAAAGGTTCACCCTTTTCTATGACTGTTCCTTCGAAGGGAATATCT
>JAOZHK010000210.1 GCA_026014905.1 Candidatus Bathyarchaeota archaeon | reverse complement strand
TGATCGTACTCTACGCCGGAGCCGTTGAGGAGGCTGAATCATGTATCGCGCCGTTACGGCAATATGGTACACCGCTGGTTGATGGTATCAAACCCACGCCCTTCCGCGTCCTCCAATCGATGTTAGATGCTTCCGCTCGTCCAGGGTTACAGTATTATGTCAAATCAGAATTTCTTCCTCCCCTCAATGATGCGTTGATTGATACGATTGTGGAGCATGCCTCGCAGATCACGTCACCCCTATCCGTTATTGCGGGGTTTCATTTGGGCGGTGCTGTGAGTCGGGTCGAGGAGGATGCTACAGCGTACAGTCACCGTGATGCGGCGTATTCGCTCATCATTAATTGTGCATGGAGTGATCCCGCTGAAGCAGACACGCATATTCAGTGGACGCGGGCATTCTGGAACGCGTTGCAACCGTATTCGTCGGGCGGTGCGTACGTGAACTTTCAGAGTCGAGATGAGGGCGAGGATCGCGTCATTGCGACGTATGGCACAGCGAAATACAAGCGGCTTGCAGCGCTGAAGCACAAGTATGATCCGTTGAATTTCTTCCGTCTAAACCAGAATATTACGCCAATATCTGATGAGGGAGGATAAGTAAGCATGCACGCGCGCCCTAACTATGTCAGTGTCGCAAATAAGATAGTGATATATGCGCCTAACATGAAGATATAAAGGAAATATTGCATTAGTCATAAAACAAAATGGAATTCTTCGTGGTGATTGTGTGACATTGTTTATGGAACCGATTTATAAAGGCGGGTATTCAGGCTTACCCCATATCGGGCACGGAGAGCACATATGTCATCTCGTCGAATATAGTGAAGCCACCCTGACAGAGATAAAGAACCTCGTTCGTGACGCGCGATGGATCTGCCGCACGTGTGGCCGTGCTGCCAAGAATATGGAGAATGTCTGTGACCCTGTCTATTTAGAGTAACACTGTATCTAATTCGGGCGTGTAAATGACCGCGGTATGAACGAGGTGAAATCATGGCTAAAAATGGGACGACAACATCCAAATATTGTGAGCATTGTGGAACCGTCACCGTCTTCGCGTTATCGGCGAACACACGTCGCTACTACTGCACGGTATGTGGCGCCATATTTGAGTAGGAGTTGTATCTTTCTTGGATCCTGCAATTGGATTGGTCATTACCAGTACGCTAGCTTTTGCTTTGTCGATTATCGCGCTCTGGAAAAGCACGTTAACGCCATTCAAACTTAACGTTTCGTATAATTCTCCCACCTTCACGCTTTATACGATCTCTCCTGACATCTCAAGTGGAGCACAGACGTGGTGGGTGCCCAGTATCGACACTGCCTTCACCTTCTCGAATCATGGAAAACGTCGTGGCGAAATCACCGATATACGTTTCAAGGGCACGCTCTCAACTCAGGATATGACACGTACCTTTGTGTTTTATGCGAAATGGATCGTGACCTTTCCGCTCTTTCAACGGCAGCGAGGAGAACGATTGAAATGGGTACAGACAGCGATCGAACGTGATTGGTATCCATTGATACTTGCTGGAGACGAGCAATTGTCGCTGCACATCATTTTTGAAGGGTTTCGGTGGGATCAGCAATATACCGGAACCTTGAACTTAACACTGCAACTGTATACCTCGGAGAAAGATGAATGGAAGGATCATGAAACATTCGAACACAGACTATCTGACGAAATGTACACTGATACCGTAACTCGCAGTCTGTCGACTGAGAAACTCGCGAAAACTCGAGCCAACATAGCAGAACAATGGGATAATATCGACTGAATTTCAAACAACGATGCAAGAGGTGAAAAATGAATGAAAGGATCACACAAAGATTTAGAGACAACAGTGAATACCAAAGCATTAACGATTCAAGAAGCGATCTGGGGTGAGATGCATCTCGGCATCGAAACGTATCATGAGCAACTTGACCTCGCACCTCTGCTCAAGGGATTACCAGATGATCAATGTCAAAGTCCACATTGGGGTTACATGGTCAAAGGCTCGATGCACGTCAAATATACAGATCATGAAGAAACGATCTCAGCAGGAGATGCCTACTACTTACCACCCGGGCATATCGCCATTGTTGAATCCGACACGATCATGGTGGAATTCAGTCCAAAAGAAGCATACCAAAAAACCCATGAAGCTGTTGAACGCAATTTTGCGGCAATACAGAACTAGCGACAGACGACGAACGCGCGTGTGTATCTATTACAAATAACGATGCACACGATAGATAGGCGCGCGCGTAGGTCAAAAAATCTAAGTGACGTGCGCGCGTACCACACATACACTAGCTAACGGTCTGTGTCTGTCTAGAGTATCCTGAAATGCTAACTAGCTACATAACGGATGGTGCACGTGCCTCGGGATACCGCGTGCCGTCAGGGAGCTAGAGCGGACAGGTCTGAATAGCATGGTAAAGAAGGTACGTGGTTAAGGATGGAACAGGATTATAGGACACGAGTGATGATCATAATGATTTATAATTATAGCGGAATACGAAATACACCTCTTTTTCAGGGTGAACGTGGGCGTATTCATATTAGCGAGCTATAACGCGTATCTATCGCTAGCGGCATGCAGGATGACTTGCATGTTGGGGTAGATGATTGTCTTTAATGGTTTGGTGTTGAGCTGGAGGGACCGCAATTCCTCGGAAAGTGGATGATCTCCGAGGTGAAGTCGTGTGCTATCCACTTTTCGTGAGGTCCAGACATGTCCTTGAGACTGAACGGGCGTCTTAAGCAAGAACTTGTCTTTCACCGAGAATGTCTGAAAATCATAGGTTTCAGACTTGAGATCGTGGAGCGTGTTTGTGACCTCAAGGTTTAAGATCTCTTGCCCATCAGCGTGGAGCACACATCGTCGCCACTTTGGGGTTTCTTCAAACGTGATCTGCGCGATGAATTTGGGTAATCCCCAGATCTCGACCCCGGCGTCGTACGCTATCTGCGTGGTCACAGGCAGATGATGTACATAGAACCCAACAGAAAAGAATCGGTTAAACAGCGCGGGGAGAATCGGCACATTGATCAAGGGATCAAACCTGCAGGGGACCCCAATGCCCACTTCATTGTAAGAGCCGATGGTTGTATCGCGATA
>JAOZHK010000209.1 GCA_026014905.1 Candidatus Bathyarchaeota archaeon | reverse complement strand
ATATTCCAGCCGCACCTTCCTTGAAAGGAAATTTTTCATGGCTTCTTCTTCGCGCCTTTGATTTAGCGGGAAGATGCACAGGCTGTATGGAATGTGATCGCGTTTGCCCTCAACAGATCCCCCTACATCTCTTAAACATGAAGATAGCCCGCGATATCACCACGCTCTTTCAGTATGAACCGGGGGCGACTCACCTCACGAAACCGCTTTTCAACCTTGTTAAAGACGAAGATCCCGACAACGAAATTTTATAACGAATTAAGGAACCCATATTATGACTGCTATAATCAACGAGACTCAACTCGCAGACTTCATTGCGATCCTCATTAACGAGGAATATCGAGTCATTGCACCAACCCAAGATGACGATCGAATCATACTGCGACCGATCACTCATAGTAGTCAATGGCACCAAACCCCAATACCTACTCTCAACAGCATTAAGGACTTCATCCTTCCGATGTATGAAAACCTTTTTCAATATACACCTGAAGGAGAAATTCATGAAAACACACATGACAGCCAGAAAACAATATTTTTGGGAGTTAGACCCTGCGATGCACAAGCAATCCAGCGCCTTGACCTAGTGTTCCAGTCAACGCATGAAGATGAATACTATACATCAAAGCGACAAGCTAGTATCTTAATCGGAGTAGCATGCAATACGCCACACACCACCTGCTTTTGTACATCCCTGAATGGAGGACCGCATAACACTTCAGGATTAGATGTGGTCCTCACTCAACTTGAAAGGATGTTTCTTATCGAAGCAGTAAGCAAAAAAGGAGAGCAATTGCTAAAACACGCACAACCCTTCTCCCGCTCACCAACACCACAACAACGTAACCAAGCAGTGCAAATGAAACAACAAGCTGAATCCCATATTGCCCGATGGATTAATACCACAAACCTTCTTCCACGACTAACACGTAGCTTCAACACCGAATACTGGAGAGAAATAGCGCAACGGTGTATTAGCTGTGGAATCTGCACATTTCTCTGTCCAACTTGTCACTGCTTTAATATTGCAGATGAAGATCTGATGCGCGTGAAATTCTGGGATTCGTGTCAATTTCCGGCTTACTCAAAACATGCCAATGGCCATAATCCTCGAGGCGAGATTTATCAGAGGCTACGCAATCGAATCCTCCACAAATTTCTCTATTTCCAACAAAACTTTAACCAGTATCTATGCGTCGGCTGTGGTCGATGTAACCAATACTGCCCCATGCACTTAGATCTGATCGCCATGGTCTCCGACGTGAAACTTCCAGGAGAAATATACAATGACAAATAGCGATACACTTCAGGCCTCAAAGTTATACAAGCCTTTCCGAGCTCAAATAATACAGCTCACTGAAGAAACACCAGATATCACAACCTTTCGTCTCGAGCTTGAAGAGTCTTTAATGCCCTCATTCACCTTTTATCCAGGTAACTTTGTGTTACTCTCGGTTTTTGGACAAGGTGAAGCTCCCTTTGCGATTGCGTCATCCCCCTTTCAACGAGATTCATTTGAGATTAGCGTCAAACGCATGGGAAAAGTGACTCAAGCCTTGCATGAACTCGTTCCGAAGGACTATGTTGGGGTTCGAGGACCCTATGGAAATCATTTCCTCCGCACACCGCTAGATCATCAAGACCTCATCTTTGTGGGTGGCGGTATTGGTATGGCCCCTCTCCGACCCCTTATATCATATGTACTTGAAGAAAGACATCGTTATGGTAAGATAACAATCATCGTCGGCGCCCGAAATCCATTCGATATCCCGTATCAACAGGAGCTGACTCGCTGGCAGACGATCGATAAGGTGCGTCTTGTAACCACAGTCGATCCTGGAGGGGAGACTCCTGACTGGCAAGGTCAGGTTGGAGTAGTACCCACCGTGATGTCTCACCTCGATCTTGCGGTAAACGATGCGTTTGCCTTTATCTGCGGACCCCCGATCATGATTCGATTATCTGCTGATCTTCTCGTCAAGCAAGGGTACCCACAAGACCAGATATTAACAATTCTCGAAAACAAAATGACCTGTGGTGTTGGGAAATGTGGACGATGTAACATTGGAGCGAAATATGTGTGTCAGGATGGACCTGTTTTTTCATACGAAGAGTTACAGAACATGCAGATGTCGGATTATTGGTAAAAGATAATGACGACATGAACGATAATAGTGAGTAATATGAGTCAAGAGAAATCGCTGGAAACCGTTAAAATTTTTGTCATGGGTAAAGAATACATTGTTCCCTCCGGTCTCACGATCATGAAGGCTATGGAGTACGCTGGCTATCGTTTTATTCGAGGTGCAGGTTGCCGAGGCGGGTTTTGTGGAGCCTGTGCTACCGTATTTCGTCTTCAGGGCGAATATCGGTTGCAAATGGCGCTCGCATGTCAGGAGACTGTCCAGGATGGCATGTATCTGAGTCAGATCCCATTTACTCCCGCAACAAAGGCCACATATACTCTCGAGACACTGGATCCATCTGAGAACATTTTACTCGAACATTACCCGGAATTAGCTCGATGTCTCTGCTGTAATACCTGCACGAAAGCGTGCCCCCAAGAATTAGAAGTCATGAATTACGTGCAAGCTGCATTAAAAGGCGATTTTGCTGAAGTAGCCGAACGCTCCTTTGACTGCTTATCCTGTGGTTTATGTGCAATGCGATGTCCCGCTGAAATCGTCCCCTACCATATTGCCTTACTTGCTCGCAGAATCTATGGAAAAACGATACTACCCCGATCAACGGAAGTGGAACAGATGATACAAGCTATTAACAAAGGCACGTTTGATCAAACACTCACAGCGTTATCGCAGAAAAGCCTCAAAGACCTTCAAATTCTCTACGAAGAAAGAGGAGGTGCGCATGAATGACGCTTCCCCATGGGTATTTGTCTTATATGCTCAAATCCCTTGAGTTTGTCGAACGAACACGCTCTCATCGCCTCCACGAACACTATACATTAACGACGTTACAAGAACGCAAAGAGATTCTCAATAAATTCCATCCTGATTACCAACAGACCGGTAAGCGCGTGTTACAATTTGGTCCCAACAAAGGTGACCGTATCCCCGATGAAGTAGCCGATATTCTCGAAGCCGAGCCATGGATAGAACCCGACACAATTGATCTCACTATGATTGATTATCAAGTTGATCTCCTCATCCTTGGAGGCGGAGGTGCCGGGATGACCGCGGCATTATGGGCAATACATGAAGGTTTACTGCCCGCCAATATTTTACTCGTCCAGAAACTTCGATTGGGTGACTCGAATTCAGTGATGTCTCAAGGCGGAGTACAGTTCGCTGATAAACCCTATGATAGCCCCGTGATTCACTATCTTGACGCTTTAGGTGGCGGCCACTTCACGAATAATCCTGAGTTGGTTCGAGCCTTAGTTCTGGACGCACCGCGCATTCTTCAGTGGCATCAAGAATTAGGTATCGCGTATGATCGCGCACCTGATGGCTCGATGATCACGCTCCCATGTGGCGGCTCCTCTCAAAATCGGTTACACTCAGCCCGAGACTATACGGGTATGGAAATTACCCGGAACTTACGAGATGAGGTCATTAATCACGCAGTTCCTATTCTCGAATTTACCGCAGCGATTGAGCTTGTAATGGATGACCACGACCAAGTCGCTGGCGCGATTTTAACAAACATGGAAACACAGGAATATTATATTGTGAAAGCGAAAGCAACCATTCTCGCGACTGGCGGCTTTGGCCGACTCCATGTCCAAAACTTTCAAACGACGAATCATTATGGAGCTACGGGCGATGGACTTGTCTTAGCCTATCGAGTTGGTGCGAAGTTACGCGATATGGATTCGGTACAATATCACCCTACGGGTGCAGCCTATCCTGAGCAAATCGTTGGCCTATTAGTCACCGAGAAAGTGCGCAACCTAGGAGCCCAACCAGTAAACCGGTTTGGAGAACAATTTGTGAATCCGCTTGAGCCTCGCGATGTCGAGACCTCCGCAATCATTCGGGAATGCTATGAACGTGGTAATGGTGTGGAGACGCCCACTGGAATGCAAGGAGTCTGGCTTGACACCCCGATGATTGATCTAATTCATGGTCAAGGAACCATTGAGAAAAGTCTTCCAGCCATGTTCCGCCAGAATAAACGCTTTGGCATTGACATGCGGGTAACCCCCATCCTCGTCTTTCCTACCTTGCATTTTCAAAATGGAGGTGTTGAGATGCTCAATGATCGTACAGAGACTTCAGTTTCAGGACTGTTTGCAGCTGGTGAAGTGACTGGAGGCACCCATGGGAAGAATCGATTGATGGGAAACTCAATCCTTGATTACAGTGTCTATGGTCGACGCGCAGGCATCTATGCTACCCGTTATGCGAAGACGGTACATCAAGGAGCCCTCACGCTCAAGCATGTTACGCAATATCGAATGATGCTTCAGAACGCGCATATCTCTTCTACCACTAAAAGCCCGCGTCTGCTCCCAGAATATCGAGGACGCAAAGCCCTCTCCCGTTCTCTTCAAGTTGTTTAATTGGCTTAGCGAGCGACGACAAGTAAAACGATCCCAAGAATAACCATAAAAAGCCCGGATTCTAAGCGTAACAATCGCTGATATCATCGCCGCCATCGCGCGCGCGGTTATCAAGTTATTGATGCTACAGCGGGTTTTTTTAGTAGTCTGCGTTTAAGTGCAGGCCATATTGAAAGCCCTACTGCAGTAAGAGATAAGATAGCGTAGAGTATT
Source organism: Candidatus Bathyarchaeota archaeon (assembly GCA_026014905.1). The sequence goes on along the minus strand of JAOZHK010000209.1, from coordinate 5,816 downwards.
TCTTCGACAGACATTTTGATTCCTATTTCAAATGTTGTACTCAGATCATAACTGAAGTATGAGGGTGTTATTAATGGAGAAGGATCAAGGGTAGTTGAGAAACGTGTCAGCCAGCTGAAAAGCAGTAATACTGATTGAAGAAACAACAGGTTCTCGTATTTTTTTGTATAACTCCACGCGGAGTATAAGGTCATTATGATCTGGATGGGAAAAAAGAATACCCAGAGGTTATTGATCTTAATGTCTGTCTCTGTCCGAGGGAAAATATTCATGAGATATAACGCGAGTAGAAAAACAGCAAGAATCAACGTAATTATCTGCTGTCGTTTGGAGAATTGTTTTTCACTTTCAGAGCGAAACATCATGTCAGGTCCGCCCCTCTGCAGAAGCTACTCACCAAGCATATTGACTAACCGTTATATAAACTATATATTTCACATAACAATAGAACAACAATTATTCGGTGAGCGTGCGTGAGCTTAGATCGCGAACAGTAAACGCGCCCACGTAACAACTTCTTACGACGACGGAAGCGCTTGATTGCGATATTTCCGGATATGATAGATAAAATCGTTAATATTTCTCGCAGACAGTTTTATATCGCGGTTCCCTGAAACTTTTAGAGTATAACTAGGTACTTTATAAAAACCAACGATGATCATTATGATGCTTACGAGGCTGATAATGATGTATGCTATGTCAGACAAAATGACATTAAAATAAAAAACAGTGAAAAATGTGCCAAGTAGAATGACAATCCCAGCAATGATCCAGCCTATTTGTCTTTTAGTTGTTGTAGTATCTATTAACATGATATCTTGATAAGCGATACTTTCAATTGTATGTCTAGCATCTACATCTCGAAAGAGAATGCGTTTGCTCGTAATGTAGAGTACCCCTTCCAGAATGGCACCATATTGAATTATTGTTTCGTTAGGATCTAACTTAGTTTGGATATCTTGGGGTAGAGACATAGCATTAACCATATCTTTCAGACATATAGGATAAGTTCACCTATTCCGCAGGTACATGAAGTCCACGCACACAAGATACAACTAGTGCTACAATAAAGTATCAGTTGATGGCTCAGATGATTCCTTTCTTCAGTAGAGTTATTCAATGAACCCACTCGTGTCCTATGAAAACTTGATCATTATACATATTTCGAGAGCCGTTATATAAACTATACATAATATTATAATAATACTGAGAAAACGCGCGCGCGCGTACTAGTGATATCAACTATCTTTATTTTTCCTATAATATCTCTCTATCATGAAGATGGATACTAATAGTGCAGCCGTTCCCACTATAGGAAGCCCAACATAATAATCAATTATTCCACTTATTCCTAATGCAGCAAATATTATGATAAAAAAGGGAAGTTTTTTCATTTGATTTCACATGACTTGATTGCCCGTATAAGATCAATAGCCGCGAGTATATAATTTTTTTTTAAAATACTTAATTATGTATGTCATGATATTGTTAGAAAAAAAAGTGAGAGACGAGCCTTTATACTCTAATCTTCCATGATCTCTACATTGGCTCGAGGTACTATAATCGTGCGCCCATCATCAAGTTTTGCTTCTAAGACGCGAACATGAGATTCGGTTTCAACGGTTTGAAGTTCGATTGGGAGTGCAGTGACATATCCTAATGCACCAAAATAGGGTTGGCGAATGATACGTATACGTGTTCCTGCCTCCATGCCATACGCTAATTGCTCGTCGTCATCATCAATATGTGTTCTTTGGGTTAATGGAATGATAATTTCTGGACGAATAACTCCTGCGCGAATTTGGGTGGCTCCGTTAATACATGCTAGATGACCATTATGAGACGTTAAGAGGTCATAGATGTGTCCCGCCATCGTCATTTTGCCAAAGCCCTCTGTCACGATACAAGTTAAATCAATTGGTTCTTCGCCAGTAATTGCGACGCCTATTTCATATCCTAAGAATTGATTGAGGTCGTTCCGCTTGATTCCGCCAACAACGATGCCTTTGACACCTATTTCAGCTGCTTTCTTGAGAATGTCTGATGTAACAAGCGAGCCTCCGAACAGAATTTTGCCTGCATGACTGGAATTAATGTGTTCGAGATTAAGAACTTCGTCAGGTTTTGCGATAGAAACGAGTTCTCCATGACGCTCGCCTCCAATACCGAAGATGCCTTGAACAAGGGACGCAGTGACCTGGACAGTTACTCCGACATCTTCTTGGACGTTGATGATTTGGCCAGGAATATATGATTCAACCTTTACAGGGGTTGGAGGTTCACGAATAGCGACCATCCCAGTAATGGGCGAAATTAGTTCAATTGTTCCTGTATAGCGCGCTCTGTATTGACTTTTAAATAAACCAAAGAAAGAACTTGTTTGGGCAACCATATCACCCTCCTTTACGAAATCTCCTTCTTTAAAATTCATAAGCTTGGGGAGTTCATAGTTTTCGCAACCAATAATATAGGCAATTGGCCGCATGTGGACATCTGAAGGGACGTGCGTTTGTGCTACAATGGTATCATAGCTTACCTCGTCACCTTGCTTGACTAAGACTTCGCCAGGAACAGGGAGAATGCGTTCTTTTGTGATTACGATAGATTTCGTTACTTTAAGTCCAGGGGTGAATGCAAAAGACATCTAGCTAACCTCCTGTTCATATTGGTGAAGTGCATCGGAGGAATACATGTCCAAAGCCTTGTACCATTTGAAGAGGGTTTGTTTCATCGCTGTGCGATCATCGGGGAAACGGATTGGTCGTCCACGTCCATCGAGAAGGATGCCTGCCTCACCTCCTTCAACACGCGCGGTAACTTCTCGACCCGTTCCTTCACCCATGTCAAGGGATCTTTGAGGATTGATTTTCATTTCAATCGATTGTCCAACAGGAATAGGGAGGCGAATAATGTCTCCAAGCATTACCTGTTCGCTATGTTCTTCTCCATTAGGCATTGTCCATGAGACAGCCATCACTGGATCGCCAATATTATCGGGAGTGCCACGGGGCGCGATACAGGCTCCTAAGCGAATGACGGCATCTTTATCGAAGACCTCGTAGGCAATTTCAGGTTCGACGGAAGAGAGAACACCGAGATGTGGAAACATAAAAACACTATCTTGTATGAGTCGAGTTATTCCTTCGGGTTGAAAACCATCCATAAGCATAATCGCGCTTTGAATTCGACGAGGTGCGTGAGATAACAGTCCACCAGTACCACCTATAAGTTTCACTTGAAGAAGATCGATGTACGAGCGAAGGATAGACAAGTCACCAAAAGTATCGGATAATAATTTCGCGGGGATTGCGCCTCGGAGACCTCTGGCTAAGAATTTGTGATGCTCAAAACCAAGTCGTAAGGCTTCTCGCGCGACTGCATGTTCAATTATGAGTTCTCTAAGACTGTGGGGGATAGTTGTGGGCCGGATCATTTTATTTGCTAAGATATCATCGAGGTCTGTAGGGTCTATTTCGAAGGGAATCCATCGCAAGATATTCGTTAATCCCGTCTCTCGGAGAACATTACAGATACTGTAACTCATCCCTAAATTTGCGCTCACAGTACGGACAAATTTGTTATCAAAAACACTATATACATTGGTTGTGGCTCCGCCTAAACCAACGCCAATTACGTTAAGATTTCGCATCCGAGCAACAGTTTGAAACATGGTCCCTTCACCACGGGGTGTAGGCATGATCGGCACATCCGTCCAGGTCATTAATTTATCATAACCAGGGGCATGTGACATCACGTGTTCCATAAAGAGTTCTTGAATCGCGTCACGAGCAGGATCCGTATTCTCGAGTTCAACAGAGGGACGGAGGTTATCCACTATTTTTAAGGCAAATTGATTTTCAAGAGTTCCTCGAACCCCATTTTGAGCATCTTTATTGCCTGCGTAGATTACAGGGAGACTGAACGCCTCTCCAAACCGTGCTTTAGGATCTGATACTTTCAGTATTTCCGCGACTTGTACAGGTTCACGAACGTTTCCACCATCTGTTCCCCCGGATAATAGGACCATGTCTGGACGTAAGGAACGAGTGCGTTCAATCTTTTTATAAATGGGCTCCCCGTCTTCCATACTCACAATATCCATCACAATAGCGCCGCCACCAAGAGCGGCTCGTTCACAGCTTTCTCCTGTTATACTTTTTGTTAAACCGAAGACCATCATCTGGAGACCTCCACCAGCACTACTAGTAGTGACATAAAGGTCTACTCCAGGATCTTGAGGCGTTGGTCGCATAAGAATACCCTTTTCACTCAGCGCTTTAATACCCATTAATTCTTCAACTTCTCGGACAGCATTACGCACGCCCATAGTAACATCTTCAAACGGGGCTTCAACGGTGGTAGGAGCTTCTCCTGTGCAAACAAAGCGGTATTCCTTGCCTATTTTTCGAAATAATCGCGCCTTGGTTGTGGTGCTTCCACAATCCGTTGCGAGGATGAGTTTATACAATGATTCCTTTGTCATGATTATGACCTACTTAGTTTTGAGTCTTCATGTAGTCTATTTAATATTTTTTTAACGTTTTCATGGTTGTCAAAGAAAGCGATATATTGCCACGGATTCTCCACTCCTATCCAACCTGCTACAGGTGCCCAAGGAAGTAAAACCGTGTACCCAAAAATAGCGGACATGGGCGCAAAGCCAGATCCAAAGAGAATGGCGAAGTCCTCCATTCCCCAACGTTCAATGGCATTAACGATCATGTTAATGGTTTCCTCTTCCTTTTCGGGAGTAATCTCGATTTTAGGAAGTTCGAATCCGATTACATCAACGAGCTTTTTTAAGAACTTCTTTGCTCGCGACATGTTCACCTCCAATCGTTCACCTAATATATTAATATTTTCCTATTACAACTTCGCGCTAGTTTTATGTGGAAGACTCATCTCTTTGTCGAAATTTTTTTGCTAACCGACCTATAGCGTTCCCGACGATTCTTCGCATTTCCGATTTCTCAGAGGACTGCTCGCTGTTAGCTAGTTTGAAGACTTTAAATCGACGTTGGATGAGTCCGTCATAGGATGCAATTTGTCCAAGCTGCGCGTATTTTTCTTTCAATCGAGTGAGAGGCATCGAGGGTCGGATTAAACGAAAGTCGGGGAGACTCTCTTTGAATTCATTTAATTGGTCACCTAAGACGCTGCGCTGTTCTGGATTTATATTCTCCGATTCCCCAAATTCATGGTAGAGATCTACAGGTATGATGTTATCTTTAATTTGCGGATCGTAATAGAGTGCTGTTCCCTCATTGGGTGCTAATATCTGGAGTGAGAATATTGAACCACGAAGGGCTAGCTCTTCACAGAGTGAAATGGTTTGATCAAGGTCCGCCTCAGTTTCTCCTGGAAATCCGACGATGAACGAGCAGATTGGGCTTAGACGGTTCTGTATCTCTTGTTCAATAAGTCGAACAATCGATTGTCGGGTGATTGAAGGTGCAACATTTTTACCCAGTGTGTTCCAGCATCGTGGTGATCCACTTTCTATGCCATGGAAAATTGTTCGCATGCCACTAGCAAATAGTTCAGGTAAGATTTGGGGTGTCACGGAGTCGATTCGCATTGATGCGACATACTCGATTTGTCCTTGGCGAAAACTGCGCGTCATTAAAGAGGTGAATGTATCTAGCCAATTTGTATCAGCACCAAAGCTATCATCCGCGAAAAAAATGACTTGTGCGGCGTATTGATCAACAAGTCTCTGGATTTCCTCAACTACACGATATGGGCTACGAGCCCGCCAGCTCGTGACACAGTTTTGGGTCGAGTTCCAGCAGAAAATACACTGATGATTGATACAC
>JAOZHK010000251.1 GCA_026014905.1 Candidatus Bathyarchaeota archaeon | reverse complement strand
ATTGTTAAATCTATATTCACATGTCTCACCTTACACCATTTTTTGGTGTAATGCAATTAAAGTTTTATTCTTGTACTTGAGAGAAGGCTTAAATACTAGATATTATCGACCATGCTACAACCTACTTTATAGAAGTATGTGTCGTTGATGAGCGCGCGCGTCCTGTGTTTTAGATGGTGTGCGAAAGACACAAAAGGAAATTGCTACCGCATCGGGTGTAACAGAAGTCACTGTGAGAAATCGGTATAAGGGATTAAGGGAAGTTTTGGACGTATCCATTTAACATTCATTAACTATCTCCGTCTACGGGAGCGAGCGGGTGCATCGGATATCTCAATGTTATTATCTGGAAAACCAAGATCGATGAGAAAACGTCTTAATTTTTCTCGATGATCTCCCTGTAAAATGATTTGATCTTTCTTGGTTGCGCCTCCGCAGGCACATAGAGTTTTTAACTGTTGAGTCATTCGGCGAATATCCGTACTTCTTCCATCGACACCCTCTATGATAGTTGCTGGGCGCCTCCATTTGCGGTATTCGACAGAAACTCGGATTTTTTGTTGTTCCCTGCTGATTGTATCACAAACACAGATGTCTTTAGGGAGCCCACATGTTGAGCAAATCTCTACCATTTACTTATTCTTAAAACTCCTTAAGTATATTTATTTTTTGTTATCGGTATCTACTTTTCACCGAGTATATTAATTTTCAGTTAATGTACCAAAATTTCGGAAAACTCATTAACAAGGAGAGAGTGAATGAATATAGCCATGAAACCGAGTCTTATGGAGATCCTTGCCTGCCCAATGTGTAAGAGCTACCCGTTAGATCTCGATGTTTTTCTCGAACAAGATGAAGTAGTTGAAGGGATCATTCACTGCCAGAAATGTAATCGATGGTATCCCATTATTGATGAAATACCGTACATGCTTCCTGATGAACTCCGGGATGGTAAAGATGACCTCCCCTTTTTAAAAAAATGGCGTGCACGCTTTCCACAAAAAATCCTCGATTCTGGTGTTCCATTCAACTCAACAGCTCTCGATGCATAACTAGCTTATACGCTCTCGCTAACACGATACGACTGCATACTACGCACGCGTTAGCTAGCTAGCTAGGAAAGAAAGAAAAAAATAAAAAGTGTAGAATTTTGTCTTGTTAATATTGATTTTTCAGTGTGTATGAGGGGTGTAGTACTACGCCCCCTGACTCGACAGTGTATCCTGAGGTGTCAACACCAACATTGGTTGCAACGTCCATAAGTGTCTGCCAAATCTGGTCGTCGAGAGGTATGCCTGTTTTCACCCTTCGTTGTTCGGCAAGATATTCCGGTTCACCAGGAATTAGAATGTTATCAAAACCTTTACCAAGCCGGGAAGACTTGATGTCAGCAACCATATCATCCATGTTCTGTTTAAATTCGTCTATGGGCATAAAGGATCCAATGTCGATAGCCCCCAAGAAGACACCTGTAGGACGATGCCGTTCAAGATCATAAGCACCTATCAGAGCTCCTGTTAAAACACTAAGTACCATCGATAATGCATAGCCTTTATATCCTAAACCTGTTTGGCCGAGAGGCAATTGCGCACCTTTGCTAACGCCGTAATCTGGTTCCTGTGTTGGGTTTCCTTCATCGTCAATGAGCCATCCAGGAGGTACTTTTTGTCCTCTCATCTTTAAGATGGCAATACGACCGCCTGCGATCGGACCTAATGAAAAGTCAATGACAAAGGGACTACCACTGCCTGTGGGGATAGCGACGCCAATAGGGTTAATGGGAAGTTTCCGGTCGATTCCGCCCCAGGGTGCGACAAAGACTCCACCCGGTTGGCTTGCGATGCCGATCATGTCATTTTCGAGAGCCATCTCAACCCATCGTCCAACTCGACCAATGTGTCCAAGCCGATGAATCCCAGAAAATGCGACACCCATTGTCTTCGCTTTCTTCATGGTGAGCTCCATAGCCTGTCGAGCAATTGAATACCCGAATCCACCATATCCGTCGACAATGGTGACTGCTGGAGTTTCCTTGAGAATCGTCATTTGCGCTCCAGGTTTTAATCTCCCGCTTTGCACTTGTTTCACGTAGCCTGGGACTTGCTGAATTCCGTGAGAATCAACACCTTTAAGATTGGCTTTAACAAGGCAATCCGTGACCCATTGTGCTTCATCTAGTGGAACACCTACGGCTTCGAAAACGCGAGTGCCGTAGTCCATTAACACTTCTTTTTGAACAGTAATCATATTAGGTTCCCAGTGTGTTCTCTATTGTTTACGCATTTATATTTTATGTCCCAAACACTAATTGATCATATGTCTGATGGAATCTAGATAATTGCTTCAAAGCTGGGATACAGACTAAGCGTTCATAAGCGTTTTCTCGATCAATCAGGTAGTAGAACTCGAGGAAACAAATTGTTTAGTTGGAATATTCCAAAAAGACTTTTTTTAATAACTTGGTTGTCGTCTACATTATCCTTTTGGGGACTATATTTCAATCATGATCCTTTGTGGAAACGAATTGGTTACTTGGTCTTTTATATTGGTATTAATGTCAACTCATTTATACTGGAACATCGGATGAGAGCCGATTCTCGATAATTCAATCTTGAGCCCAGTAATCTCTACCATAAAATCTCACGTTTTCGTAATACGGTGAGATAGCGCCTGGAAATACGATAGTTTTTTAAGAGATTATTTATTCTCACATCATGTTTCTGTTATAGTAATTCTCAATTTCCTTCACGGAGCTGATGATAACGTCTGAAATAAAGAGTATTCCTATAGGCAAGATTATTATCACAGGCGAGAATCCTCGGCAAGCATTTGATCTTGATGCGTTACAAATGCTTGGCGATAGCATTGAAAGTCATGGGCTTCTTCAACCAATAATCGTACGACCCAAAGAGGAGTACTATGAACTTGTTGTTGGCGAGCGGAGGTTGCGTGCGGCTCAACTTAAAGGCATTGACGAGATCATAGCCCGGATCGAAGATCTTGATGACACAACTTGTATGGAACTACGCCTTATTGAAAATACGCATCGAGAAGATCTAACTGATGCTGAAAAGGGTGACGCAATTTATTCACTCATCGAAAAATATCCTATCCGATACTCGACGATCAAGAGCGTCGCTGATTCGATTAACACGCCCTACAGCACGGTTCTTCAGTGGACTACCAAGTCCCGAAAACTCTCGAATCACGTTCGTGATCTTATCAGTGAAAACATCCTTGTTGAATCTCAAGCTAGTTATTTAATGAAATATGATCATGCCACTCAGGATCAATTAGCTGACATCATTGTCTCCAATGAGTTATCTTCAGTCACAACCCCGAAATTTCTTAAACTCTTCGACGAGAATCCTGATTCCGATCTTCAAGCTCTTATTGATGAAGCAAAAGGGGTTCGAAAAGTCGAAATTGAAGTCGAACGGCTTTCTGAACCCGCTCGAAAAGAGGTTGAACGGATTCTCGAAGAGCGCGCGAAAGAAACAGAGCAAGCAAGAGAAAAAGCTCTTGAGCGTGCATGGCAAGCTCCCCGTCGACGAAAACCTGATAAACCAAAACAAACCATCGTGCCTGAGACTACATCACACGAGGTGTCCATTCAACATGATAGCCCTGATGCTAGCCTAGACACCATTCCGTTATGGAAGGCGATGGAGGAACTCGAACTTTCATCCGATCTAAAAACACAAATCCGTAGAATCCGTAATGCTCAAACTCAGTTCTCAGTAGGTCAACTTTTAACCACTTACGATTATGATGAGTGGGAAACCCGAAAACTCATTGAGATCGCATCAACAACCCCTGATCTTTCGATACAGCAATTAATGGATGCAATAACTCAGGAAATTGAACGGCGAAAACGGGATAAATTCATAACCTTAGTGATTCACTATAAAACATGGGAAGCGCTAGATACCGAAGCCGTACAACGCCGTGGGCCTACTGGACGATTAGAAATCATGGATATCACTCGTGAACTTCTCAAGGAGCGCTTGAAAGATTTAGGGCATTCAGTTGAAACGTAACTCGGTTCTATTCGTGCTCGCTAGCTCTGCTTGGAAAAGGTTTCAACTTTTGATAGCGGGTTCTCTATCGGATCTAGAGGCCAAATTGGTCGATTGAGGCGTTTCCACGTAAACCGTTCGAGATATGGGTGACATATCCCTGGAGCATCGACTTCAATGATTTCAGTAGCAATCGGACCAAAAGCCGCACGGTAATGTGCTGCAGATTTTAACACAAGAATACGTTTCTTAGTGGGTTCGATGCCGACACTACGGAAATGTTGTAAATCGGATGGATGCGCGCGATAGGACGTTAACATTAGATCAATTCCATGTCGACCTCCAATTTCTAACACAACTGTTGGCCCCATATGCTCTTCGCCCCCTGGATTTTGCGGTCCATCACGTATATAAGTTCCATCCGAGATATGTCGGATTACTCCCAGAACCTCGACGGGAGCACCATGAAAGGCATCTTGTTTTCCTCCAACAGTTAATTGAATCGATTCGCCAATTTCAGCTTCCAGACAGTGATCAACGGCTTCCTTATCTGCTAGCTGAGCAATAGCGACGTCCTGCGCATTTGCTTCAAGCAGCGCCTTAAGGATTACCGTGCCATCACCTGCCGTGCCTCCTGCCCCCGTATCAGCGATGTCAGCGAGGATAAACGTCCCCCCTGGAGCTTGCATAGCGACATTAATTGCCGATAACGGTTCAACAAGTTTTACAAGAAAATTCTCTCGAATCTCCCATGCATATTCCGCGAGTGAACGTGCAAGGGTCTCAGCAAGTTCGATATCATCATTTGTATTCACCACAATTCCCAGTCCAGTAATAGGAGTGTCAGCAAAAGGAAAGCAGCCAAATATTGAGATATTAATGACCTGTGGATCGCTCTCTAGCTCATGAGCGCGTTGTATTAATTGGCTACCTCCATTTGGACGAAAAGTCACAAAGCCTTGAAGAGGTGGAATAATTGGAGGCTTAGCCAGTGCCGATGTGGGGATGATGTTCTTTTCTAGAATATCAACAGCAATAGTCAGCGCCTCTTGTCCTCTTGCTCGTTGATCCACATGAGGATATGTATCATAACCCACTAAGCAATCCGCATACCGCATCATGTCCGCTGAGATGTTTGCATGGAGATCGAGGACGCTGACTAGAGGTTTATGATCTCCAAGCTTCTGACGGATTTCTCGGAGAATGTAGCCTTCAGCATCATCGATTCCCTCAACAATCATAGCCCCATGAAGCGATAAAACCGCGCCATCAATGTCACGATATTCTGCCATGTGTTCTAATAACTGATTAAGTAAACGTGTGAATGCTTCTTTCGTCACTGGACCTTTTGGAGTAGTGCTTGCCTGCAATGTTGGTAGCAATTCCACGCCATGTTGAGTAGCTATATCAATAAATCCTCCATATACACCTCGACCAATGTTCTCCCTAAAAATTGATTGTCCGATATTGTATGTTTGACGTTTGAAGTCATCGAGAGTTGTGGGCGAATTAGAGAATGTGTTGCTTTCATGGGATATTCCACCTGTTATCAATCGGTATTTAACATTATCAGCCATCGAGCTTAACCCCTATCAGCATACTCTTTGTTCTATTGGTGTATAAAAAGTGATTTATGTAGGGTAGGTGTGATCGGCAATAAATTCCTCATTAAGCTCGAGACCTAGTCCTGGCTTGTTTGGGAGAAATATATACCCCTCTTTCACCTTTCGATTGCGAAGTATGTGAGGATAAAGTGGTCCGACATTAGGGTCGGCAAAACACTCTGCATATGTCCCATGAGGAATCGCAGCAAATAGGTGCATAGCTATCTGATATTCTTCATGATGCGCCATTTTCACATCATAGGCTGATGCAATATCCGCGATCTTCATCCATTCCGTGATACCACCACAATATGATGTATCAGCATTACAAATGTCGATAGCTTCTCTCTCCATCAGGGTGTGACAACCCCACTTTGTGATTTCGCTTTGTCCCGCACAGATAGGTATCTCTGTTGTTGCTCTCACTCGTCGCATACCTTTAACTTGATAATACCAACGACAGGGCTCTTCAATCCATCGAAGATTCAGATCAAATTTTTCGGCTAGGGACGCAAATTGGATTGCTTGTCGAGTTGTCCATGCACGGTTTGCATCCACCGCTAGAATAAAATCGTTACCAGCAATTTCTCTGGCAATTTTTACGCGTTCAATATCTTCAATGATATCAAGTCGTCCTACTTTAAATTTGATTCCACCCATACCCTGTTTCTTGAATGCGAGGATCTCGTTTTGAATAATCTCGCGTCCTTGTTCAGGTTTTTCTTTACCTGGTGTATAATACCCTCCAAGCGAGATAATGGGCACTTTTTCTTGATAGCCCCCATTCCCCAATAGACGATAGACAGGTTGGTTACATGCTTTACCAATCCCATCCCAGATTGCACAATCAATATGGCTTATAGCCTGTATCATGACCCTTTGATTACTCATTCCATGTTTTAGAAAGAGTTTATTCCAAATCTTTTCAACACTGAAGAGATGTTCTCCAATGACGTCTTTTTTTAATTGCTGCTGAATGATATCAATGATGCTCCGTCCTAACTCAGGAACGTCTCCAACAAAGCATATCCCAGTAATGTCAGTGTCAGTATGAATTCGTGTAATAATGGTATCTTTTGTCGTAGCTTTACGATATGTCCCCGCTAAAAATTGTTGACCGAGAGGGGCCCCAATCAGTGTCGTTTCAAGCTCGGTTATTTTCATAACCAAGCTTTAGTTAAGCTGCTTTGAAAAGCCTTTCCGTCACATAAGTTGTCAGATAGCTAGTATGACGGATTAATCTGTAATTTCAAATGAACAAGATACTCAAGATACTGCTGAAGCTGTTCCTTGTTCATAATGCAATTGAGAATTGAAAGTAACACTTGTTGATACGGATGGTTACTGCTAAGTAATCGAGCGATATTGAGATGGAGCGAATTCTCAGTATCATTCTGGTGAAGAATGAGAGGGCCCAGGTAGAGTGCTGCATATCTAGTCTGAAGCTCAGCTGCTTCGTAATCATGGTTTCTAAGGCAATCTTCAGCGTGTGCAAGTTCTGTTTCAGCATTGGCGAGATTTGTAGATTTACCTTTCGTGCGCATGTGTAAGTCTTGAAGGTGAAGTGTAGCGATCCATTTCTTTAATTGACGTACATTTTTCTTGATTTGAGCAGATTCCAGCATCGTTAGGTTGTGGATCACACAAAAAGTCTCGTAAAAGTCTGGGTAGATCTCACGTAATGGCGGAAGATAGTATTTAGGAGGATTGATATCTAAAATTTGTTTCCTTAATAACAGTAAACGACCTAAGTTTTCTGAACTCGTCCGAATCTCGATTTCAGCGAGCAGATTTCTATGATTATCTATATGCGTGGAAGCTAGTTCTAAACTATCGTGCGTTCTCTGTAGAAGAGGAGAGATGCTTATCTGTGGAATTGATTGTTCCTTCACATAGGTTCTAGCCTTCTGGAGAATATGCTGAGGATCATATTTGATTTCTCCCTCCCGTAATATTTTAAAAAGAAAGGCTTTCGGATAGATATTTGCTTTATCACTATAGAGGATGCTCCTAAAGAAGGGAGTTGGCCATCGATAGAACTCGATAATGACATCTTGTCGCATTTTTCTTATCTGATAATAGTCATTTTGGGATGAATTAAGCACGAACACATCTAAATCGCTTTTTTCATGAAGAGTATTTTTCGCATAACTTCCAAATACCACAATCCCATCGATACTGGAATCCGCGCGCTCATCAGAAATAATATTCTTCAGGATTCGTGTCATAGTCTTTCGCAAAGAGCGAGTCATTCTCATAAACTCATTTGAAACTGACCTTAAAAATATTGTAGTCTCACAAGCTAAATAATACATAAATATGTTAAACCGTAATACCCACACTGCCTTCTAAAATGATGACAAACGATCACAGCATCTCTCAAAGATCATCACAGCTAACCAGAGACTTATCAAAGGTGTTCATTTCATTTTAAGACGTGTCATTTTTCATGCATAGTCTGAATATCATCATTACAAACCTTAGACTAGAGCATAAACCAGAGATTCCGATAACTCGTATATCAACAAACCAATTGCATCAACCTGTTCTTACCGACATCATCAGTGTTCCCACTCAATAGTTAAAGACAACATCGACATCACTATGTAATTCAAATCATTTGATTACTATACTTCTAATTACAGAAAGCTGGATACGTCCTCACTCGACTTTATCACAACTAGCACGGGCGCGCGTAAACAAGTTAAAAGGTAATACGTGGATAAAAGATTTTGAAATAAGTTAACGCCTGTGAATTCTATCGTTTATATAATTATTTATCCGTGTCCCCTTTATTTGATGTAAATTTTATATGATCTAGTAACGATTAATTCGTAATGGATAAGATACAAGTTACAACACCTGCTACAACAGCGAATCTAGGCGCAGGCTTTGATGTTTTTGCATTAGCTTTAACCTCACCTGTTGACTTTATGATAGTTGAGAAGATTCAGTCAGGCATTATACTTGAATCGAATGGATATTCTGTTCCCCTCAAACTAACAGAAAACTGTGCCAGTGTTGTAGCTACAGAGTTGCTGCAAGCTTTTAATATTCAAGAAGGAGTGAGGATTAAAATAACCAAACAAATTTTTCCTGGCAGCGGTTTAGGTAGTTCCGCAGCAAGTAGCGTAGGTGCTGCATATGCGATTAATCAACTCTTTGCTTTGAATTTATCTCGAAACGACCTTGCGTTTTATGCATCCCGAGGAGAAGCCGTTTCTGCTGGCACACCTCATTACGATAATGTTGTGGCTGGACTATGGGGAGGATTTACGATCACCTATTCAACCAATCCATTATGTGTCGCACAGTTTGCTCCCCCCCCTCAACTTGGAATCATTATCATCCTGCCCAATGTGTCCAAAGGTTCAACAAAGATCGCAAGAAACGTGCTTCCGACCCAAATTCCTCGTGAGAATACTGTCTTTAATATTGGGAAAGCTGCAATAATGGCTGCTGGGATGGCCTCGCAAAATCTTGATTTGATCATTGCTGGTATGGATGATAGTATCGTTGAACCTGCTCGTGCGCAGGCGGGTTTGTTGCGTGAATTCTCAGAAATTAAAAAAACCGGGAGTAAGCTGGGTGCGGGGATAGCAGCAAGTGGCGCAGGTCCTGCTATCCTCGGTATTATTGAAAAAAATCGTCGACAAGAACTCGTAGATGCTCTGTTACCGATTTATCAGTGCAAAGGTTTATCTTGTAGAGTTTATCAAACGGAGCCTGGGAAAGGAGTACAGATAACAGCTAGCTAACTTGATGTTATTAATAAGCGTCCACACAATGATTTCTTAAATTCTCATTTCAATCGTTTGATAATGTGGTACCCAAATTGAGTTTTTACAATAGGTGAAATTGCACCTTTTTGAAGTGCAAAAGCGGCGTCTTCAAATTCTTTTACCATCTGTCCTTTCCCAAATTTGCCAAGGTTACCTCCCTTCTTACTGGATGGACATCGAGATACTCGTTTAGCAATGTTGGCAAAGTCTTCTCCGTGTTCGATGCGACTTAAAACACTTTCCGCCTCTTTTTTCGTGTTCACTAATATATGAGCGCATTGAATTGTATTCTTCGATCCAAAGCGATTTAGTAATCCCATAATGCCTGTTAGATCTGGGAATAATAATAAAGTTTAGCTTTTTCCTTGCTTTGAGTTGTGCCCGTATTCTTGATTTGAATGGCGCTATCAATCATCCGCGAACCATCAATACGTACGCGTATAGTGAAAGAAAACAATAATAGCTCCTGCAGCTTATGATAACCTTTACACACTACGCGCGCGCGTATACTCTGCAAATTGCCGGAAAAGATCCTGTACAAATATCTGCAAGGCATATCGAAGACATAATATATGTCATCAAAAAGTATCGAAAGCGTGAGTTAGCTCGATAATTATACGTGTGCGTTCTCTACTTACTAGTAAATGTGATTTGATGTGAGTGAAATTCAAGGTGAACCATATTACGTCTCAATCGAGATCGAAAATAAAGAATGCCAAGGTCTGCATGTACTTCAAGAATTAGGTATTCCGCGCCATAGTTTAATTGATATCAGAGGCTTATCTGACGGATTAACTAGACATTTGATCAAAGTACCTTCTGAGCTTAAGAGTAAACTGGACGACCGGTTGTCGACTGCTCAGCGGGATGCTGCTAGTGGACAAGCATCCGCTTGGTTCGATACTGATGGATGCCTAGTTTGCCAAACCATTTTAGCAAACAGTTCTTTCTTGATATCGGGTGAGTGTATACAAGATTATTCGGTCATCTATAATTTCGTGACCCCTAATTTTCATGCATTTCAAAACATTGTATCAAAATTAGATAATTCAGGCTTCAAATCTCGTATACTTGAAGTGAGTAAATATGAGTCGCGTGGCGACATTCTGACAGAAAAACAAGAGAGAGCACTATGGTTTGCTATCACTTTGGGTTTTTATGAATGGCCACGCCGAATCACTCTCACAGATTTAGCGGAAAAATTGGGGATAAGCGCGTCTACACTATCTGAGTTAATGCGGCGGGGTCTTCGACGTGTTTTAAGAAATTACTTCTCTAAATGATAATTCAATTTGGTATGTGCACGAACGCACATTGTGGTCATGATTAAGAAATAGAATTAATTTATAGAAATATTTTATAGAAAAATTTTATATATCAAAAAGACCATAACATAATTGATCATTTAGAACCGGGTTTTTTGTGCCTTTATAGAGGTAATTGATTGTTCACTGCTATACGATCGCGTGATCAAAGCACCCTACCAAAAAAAGTCAATGCCCAAGAATACTCAATACTCACGCGAATCAGAGCTCGATTCGGTCGAGTTAAACTGATTGAGGACCGATTTCTGAGCTATTGCAAGAATCATGATACCTACTACATTGACAATGAACACACTAATGGCGATATTCGTTGCCCCTCATGCGATCACGATTGGTTGATCAAACATCACATGATAAATATTTCCTCAGCTTTATGAAATGTACACGCGCGCGCGTATTAACGAGTTTTTTTAGTCTTTTTCAGCAATTTATCCGCAGAAACTAATTGCCCCCATCCTTTCCGCTCACCAATTCGTTTTTTCAACTCCTGAAGAATTGTAATGGCTTCTTGAATGTCATTTGTATCTGCAATAAAATTTATCTCCGACAGAGAAAGTGTTTTACGACACTTAACGCATTGCCGGGTTTTTTGTCGCAGACTACAATACTGTAGTTCATGACAATGAAAACATGCAAAGATACCATAGCGTTTTTGATCTCGCCAAGATCTTGACATATCTGTCTCACACGTATTTATCACTTTAAAACATACTTTCTGCTTATAAGATCATAGGTCTCCTCGATGGTATGTACAACCATTACTGCGATGCGGGGTACACTTGCGGATTCCATGATAAAGGTTTATAGACTATACGCATAATGATTGTAATTGAGGAAATCACGATGTCAAAAATTATTCGATTGGATGAAGCTGAAACTAGAAAAGCTTTAGGAGGCACTCTAAAAGTTTTATTCACTCCAGAAACAGCCAATACTCAGTTTAGTAGATGTTCTATGGGCTATTTTAGTCCAGGTGAACAACTTGCCCCCCATATTCATCCCGAGTCCGAAGAGGTCTATTATGTGATTCAAGGTCGAGGTACAGTATATCTTGGTGAAGAGTTAGAGGAAGTGCCCGTTGAGCCGCATATGGGCTTATATGTTCCCCCGGGACTCGTTCATGGCGTAAAGAATACTGGTGATGAAAGATTGCTTATTGCTTTCTTCGTGGCTCCAGGCAAAGAAGCCTCCCAAATCTTTCAAAAAGAGTAACCGTCGTTATCGAAGTTCGATAAACTTTCGCGAACGGTGATATGCCACATTACATTATTAAAATGTAATACGATACAATTCCCTCTTTTTCTTGAACACTTATAAGGAAAATCACTAACTTGTATTTTTTTGAGCGATGAATCCCGGTTGTTTCGAACATTACACTTTAAGAATGTATTCTTGGATCTTGTCAAAAAAATATACGCCGATGCATTTCGTTATGACGATGTAATACACATTGCAACGCTGACTCAAGGTACACGTGAATATACGTGCGCGTAGTGAACTACCATTCACCTATCATGATCCATTTAATGTTCTCCCAACCAAAAAGATGTAGTAAAATTTCGAGAACTTGATCCGCAATCATGATATCGATACTTGTCAACGTGATGATGCCGTTTTCTTGGGTTGCTGAAGCCAGGATATCATACTCATCTCCGACCTCATTCGGGGTGTGTTCAATTTTCCAAATTACTTTTTTTCCTTCAAGACTTGCGAAGTTTAAAACGTTTAATCGATAATCATATGGGGGATCACCTTGAGGAATGTTAGCGACATTATATTTGTCAATAAATCCTTGAAGTGCTGATTCTATTGGTTGATCGGTCCGGATGAAGAAAACGTATTCAAAACTATAATTTTTAGTTTCACTCATGACGTATGTGACCTCAATGTGATAATGAATAATAGCTAATTTTGATGGAGTAACTAGTCTTTCAGGAAAAGTAAGTTTTTTTTAGATAGTAATAAAGATTTTCCAATGAACTTGCAGTCAAGGCTTTTTCATTATTTAGTTGTGAGAGTGATGCCAATTTGGATCTACACACGCGTCGATATTTTTTAAGACGTGTACCCTAGGGTATTTGCTCGAAAAATGTGTACGCGCGCGCGCGAGCTAGCTAGCTTACGTAGTACGTAATTAGGGGCGCGTTAATTAGCCATTTTCTAAATGCATTAACGCTTCGAGCACTCTTCGATGTGTGATAATACCGATTAGTTGATTTGATCTGACGACTGCTAGTCGCCGGATATCTTTTTGACGCATCCGTTGAAGGGCTTCTGTCAGCGAATCTTCGAAATCGACTGCTTCGAGAGGTGAGGACATGATGTCCTTTACCATAACTGTAAAGGGGTCTTTGCGGGATTTATAGACTCGGTTCATCACATCGCGTTCAGTGACTATCCCTACCGCTTCTTCCTTGTCCATCACAATGACAGCTCCAATGTTAGTTTTTGTCATAATATCCACGAGCAAGGACACATATTCTGTTCCATGAATCCAAACGGGCGGGGCTCGCATGGCTGAGGAAACCAGGCCGACGCGTTTCCCAAATTTTATTTTGTTCCATAAGCGTTCATGTACGTAATATATTGCGAGTTTTGTAACCACATCCAGGAAGGCAAAACTCGCCGCAATTGTTGCTTCACCCGTCATAATAAGAATTGTTACCATTCCAGTTGAGGTTGCCAAAATTCGAAAACTTATTGATTTGATTATGCTTCGTTTCTGTTCTTCATACATTGTTGTATTCTCCCGCTGCCCCGCTATCTCCTATTCTATTCTCTTGAATTTAGTGAAAAGGATCTGACCTCGTTTGATTTCTTGACCCGGTACTAGTTTTCCCCATGTCAAGTTATCGTATGATATGTCATCAGATATTCCAAGTTGTGTTCTCATTTTACTCGCAGTTTCGGGTAAAAAGGGAGAGATAAGGATTGAGACGAATCGTAGGGTTTCAAGGAGGGTATATAATATATTTCCAAGCCGTTTTTCGTCTTCAATTGCCCAAGGTTCTGTATCGTTGATAAATTTGTTGGCGTCATTTATTACTCGCCAGATTTCATTCAATGCGTTATGGAATTGAAAGTTTTCAATTAAGTCGTTAACTTTTGCGGGTAATTCTATTACTGATGGTGAGATCTGTTCTGGTTCATGGAAAGGCGGGATTCGGCTATTGAACTTCCGTTCAACAAGGACGAGCACTCGATTGACGAGATTCCCGAGATTATCTGCTAAATCCGAGTTGATTCGTTGGATGAGAGCGTTTTCAGAGAAGTCTCCATCGTTGCCAAAGGGGATTTCTTTGACAAGAAAGTATCGGAGGGGATCGATACCATATGTTGTCGATAGTTGAACTGGGTCAATGGCATTGCCGAGACTCTTACTGACTTTCTGACCATTGATAGTATAGAATCCATGGGCAAAGATGGTTGATGGTAAGTCGTATTCTGCGCTCAAGAGAAATGCAGGCCAAAGGATACAATGGAAACGTATGATATCTTTGCCAACGAGTTGGACTGTGGCAGGCCACTTGGCTGGGTTGGCTGAAATGTAATTTGCGAGGGCGTCAAACCAGACCCAGAACACGTGGTTCTCATCAATTGGCAGATTAATTCCCCATTCAAGGTTGGGTCGTGATACGCTAACGTCTTGTAATCCTTCGTTTAAGAAGCTCAAGACTTCGTTTCGTCGTGACTCTGGTTGAATAAATTTTGGATGAGCATGAATATAGTCAATGAGTTGTTGTTGGTATTTTGTTAACTTGAAGAAATAATTTTCTTCTACAATTGTTTTTGGAGGTATGTTATGGTAGGGACAGCAGCCATTTATCAGATCCTTATCGGTTAGAAATTGCTCGCAACTGTCGCAATAGAGTCCTTCATATTTACCTTTATAGATGTCCCCTGACTCATAGACACGATTGAAGAAATCAACAACTGTTTCCTTATGCCGAGGTTCTGTAGTTCTAATGAAATCGTTATTGGATATTTTGAGAGATTTCCACACGTTTTTCCAAATCTCTGCCATTGAATCGGTGTAAGATTGAATATCTGTGATACCTTTTTCTTTTGCAGCTGTTACGGTTTTAATTGAGTTTTCATCTAAACCTGTAAGAAAGAATACGTCCTTTCCGCACAGTCTATTCCATTGTGCTAAAATATCAGCCACAATCGTCACGTACGCGTGACCAATATGTGGTACATCATTAATGTAAAAAATGGGTGTGGTAACGAAGAATTTGAACGCAATTCGCCCCCGAGAAATCCTGTTAGTAATTCAATAAAGTCAGCTAGCTATTTACGGTCTTCTCACTTTTATGTGTGATGTTAGAAGCATCCAAAGTCGAAACGTACCCGCGAATATCTTATTGATTGTATATATTTAGAACGCATTATCTCAGTCTTCATTCGCACTCAAGATTTCCCTTTCATAATTCTGATAAGGTATCTGATGTTGAATTATAACTTTGAAGATGTCCGAACGTTGGATCAATGAGTGTGAAGCCCTCTTAAAGGGGATGCAAGGCCCAAACAAAAAAAGTAGAGATCGTCTTGACATCATTAACTCTATCCTGTTATCACTTAGCGCTCTCGAACGTAGCGTCTTGGGATGGAATAGCTGGGTACGAAATTTATATATCATGTCAAAATTTGATGAAAAAGAGTTACTTGACATGGATGAAACCTTGCGTGAACAGGTTAAAGCCATTTTACAATTTGATATTTATACAACGAAAAAATGGAAAGAAAAACCGGCTGAGATTTCTGCTCCGTCGGAAAAGGATCCCATTGAAAACGCTCAAGTATTATATGCTTAATCGAGTGTTTTTAGCTTCATAGAATCCTGGATTTGGGCAATTTCATAATTTATTTATTCCAGGGATTATCTTCACCTGGAAAATGACTCAAACGAACAAACTCGAAGCTATTACCCTGGGTGGAGGATGTTTTTGGTGCACCGAAGCTGTCTTCACCAGAGTTAAAGGAGTGCGAAGGGTTGTACCTGGATATTCCGGAGGCCAGACTATGAATCCCACCTATGCCCAAATTTCACGAGGAAATACAGGTTACGCAGAAGTTATCCTAGTCACATTTAACCCTGGTGAACTCTCTTTAACTGATCTGTTGGAGATCTTTTTCGTGACACATGATCCGACCACGCTTAATCGACAGGGAGCCGATGTAGGGACTCAATATCGTTCAGTAGTTTTTTTTCATACAGATAAACAGAAAGCAATAATTAATTCTGTCATTGCCCAGTTATCTGCTAAGAATCTCTGGGACAAGCCCATCATTACTCAGGTTGAGCCGTTACAAACGTTTTACAAAGCAGAAGAGTATCATGTCGAATATTTTGCTCGACATCGAAAACAGCCTTACTGTCAGCTAGTGATCGCACCCAAGCTCGATAAATTGCGCGCTAAATTTCGAGACAAATTAAAAAACTAGTTTACATAACCGCGCGCATATGTGTCTCCCTCCCCCTAAAGCTAAATGAGGATTTTAATCCCTGTTCTTGTTAATTAGATGCGAAACAGATGAGTTAGCTATCCATCATGCGAGTGGTAGTCTTGCCCTACGCATTCTTACCATAACTCTCAGTAAGGAGAACAACTAGTGTGAAACAACTTGCAATCACTCGAGAACTGCTGAATGAGTATCTCGCTTTGCTCTGTAGAGAAGATCGGTTTCGGGATACGCTGATCGATTCACGATATCAGTACGCGTTCGACTGTTTGCTTGAAGACACTTGGTGGCCCAATGGCGATGTGATTGTATCTCTCGGACTGCCCATCATGGACGCGTTAAACCTCATTACCAGCATTCACAATCACCAGCGCCTTGCCATGCTCCACCAGAAATTGGATGATCTAATCCGTCGTTTGCCATCAACACTCCAAACCCAATATCGGCAGAGATTATGTATACTGGAACGCTGAAGCTGAGTATTTGTGCAGGAGGTTTATTCACTATAATGAATATTGTATATTATGCGTATTTTAGTGCTTGATCTCCATATCGCTAGAAATCCGTGCGCTGCATTAAAAATTGTTAACGCGGTAAAATCTCATTCTCACATAAATCCGGAACTAATGCGATTCTATTCACGAGATTTCAAGTTTCAGGTATTGTTTGATTATGATGGGATAATTCTCAGTGGACTTGATAAATCTCGGCTGTTATATTCTGGAAAAATGCAACGGTTGAAATCGTATATCCGCCGCCTTGAATCTGGTACGCAATTTTTAGGTATCTGTGGAGGACATCAGGTCCTTGCGACAGCGTATAGTTATTCTATTCATGAAATCATACCTGAAGTAGGTTGGCACAATGTACAATTAACAAAGCTTGGCAAATACGATCCATTGTTTCATGACATTGATGAAATCATTTGCCCTTTCCACCATCATAATAAAGCCATATTTCATGTATCAACTATTAAGATCTTAGCAGAAAATACGCGATGTATTCAAGCAGTGTTGTTCCACCCAAATGTACGCGGGGTACAATTTCATCCAGAATATTCCAATACTAGTGAACCTGCCTTAATAGATAAGGATCACGACAATCAACAAGTAAGTGAGACAATCAGCGATTGGAATCACAATAAAAAGCAGTTTTTCCGCAATTTTATTTCATTGTGTGAATCTAGTAATTGAGTGAAAGGATATCTATATTTCACAATAGGTAGTTTCATAGAATAGCGGATTGAGTATTCAACAATCAATAAAATAGGATGTGGCGATTGGATTGAGTGAGGTTGAAGTATTTATTCGAAACAATATATGTGCTGTTTGTGGGGAATCAGTGTTTTATTCTTTACTCACTGAACAAATAGTCTGTGGTTGTGGTAAACGAAAACAAAGGCATAATCAAGATTTTCAGGCAGCTCTCAAGCAGCTTTGGAACCCCTCAGAAATCAGGAGTGAAACGCTCACTGAATAATGGTTAATCAGCGATTTTGAATTAGATTCTTCACTTACTATTTTACGCGCGCGCGTAGTTCTTTTAGTGTCGATGGTTTATTGGAGAGAATGGTCTGTTGGTGTCCCCGATATATTTTTGGAGGGGACGGATGAGGGTGTTATTTTGATATTGGTCCATCATATGGGCGATCCAGCCGACAATTCGAGCCATAACGAACATATTGATGTATTGATCGTCGGGTAATCCGAGGTTCTTATAGACTGATGCGGCATAAAAGTCCACGTTGGGATAGATTCCTTTCTGTTGGTATACAATGTTAGCTAAGGTATCGGATAGCGTGAGCCAGTCGTTTCCCTTTGCTTTATCAAGTTTTTTAGCTAATTGTCGTAGTTCTTCAGCGCGGGGGTCTATTGTTTGATAGACTCGATGTCCAAAACCCATAATTTTTTCTCGGTTTTGGAGTTTATTTTTCACCCACTGTTCAATGTCTTCTTGCTCATAGTCTTTGATTTTTCGTAATATTTCAATGACTTTTTGAGTTGCGCCGCCGTGGAGAGGGCCAAAGAGGGTACCGGTAGCAGATACTATGCCGGCGTACATATCCGATAATGTTGATGCGGCTATTCGAGCTGCAAAAGTTGAGGCGTTGAGTGTGTGTTCAGCATGGAGAATTAGATCGAGATCTAGTGCTTGTTCATCAGTGCGCTCAGGTTTGGTACCGGTTAGCATCCAGAGAAAATTTGCAGCATGTCCAAGTTTAGGATCAGGGTGGATTAAGGGTTTATCTTCACGAATGTTTTGGTAGTATGCAATTATTGTAGGTGTTTTCGCAATAAGATCGACAGCTTTTCGTAGATTTTCTTCGGGTGAAATGGTAAAAATGTCGGGGTCCATATCGCCAAGGTAGGAATAGATCGTTCGTAGTATGACAGTTGGGTAGTTGATGGTAGGAAGATTGTATAATACGCCTATCAGTTTGCTGGGTAATTCTCGTCTTGCTTTTAGTTCGTCAGAAAACGTGACCAACTCTGAACGTGAGGGTAACCGCTTGTAGAGTAATAAATAGATAACTTCTTCGAAACATGAGTTCTGTGCAAGATCGTGGATATTGTATCCTCGATATTCGAGAATCCCAGTTTCCCCATCAATTCGGGAAATATCGGATTCGAGGGCTACAATTCCTTTTAATCCGTTATGTACCAACATCTTCTTGAGTTCACTTCTTCGCTCAGAGGCTTTGTACGTAGAGGTTTTCGAGTCATATAAAAATATCTAGAAAAAGCATATATGTCATCCAGATTTTTGGATGGTTGACAACTATCCAATATTTTGGACTAAATTTACTCTTTGAGTACTAGTGAGTTACTAGCTAGCTACGCGCATGGTCAATGATGTACGATCATGCAAATAATCTCTACTTGAAATGATAAAGCGTGAACCACAATCCTCCTTGATCTCTGCCTAATCCTTTCACTTTATTATACACCGGGTTTTGAAGCCCTTAAATCCCAGAAGGTTGTTCTCAAGCATACGAGCTAAAAAATATATAGTATAACTTTGTGAGGTTAATCAGAAGAGAAATGGTATTTAAATATATTTTATATGAAAAAAAGGGGCAAATTGCGTATATTACTTTAAATCGACCACATGTTCTAAATGCTATACATCCTCCTATGATAAGAGAGATTACTGATGCTTTTTATGATTTTGATAACGATCCCGAAGTTTGGGTAGTGATTTTAACTGGACAAGGAGAACGCGCTTTTTCTGCAGGGGCGGACCTTAAATATAGAGTAGCTCATGGAGAGCCTCGAAGTGCGCAAAAACGGAATTTACCAAGAGCTTCACCGTTACGTCGTTTCAGTACCTGGAAACCAGTCATAGCTGCAGTGAACGGATACACGCGCGCGTAATATGAAGAAAAGAGAGAACGATTAACTAACGAGTAATTAACCAAATATTCCATGTTTGATGCGCGCTTACAGTATTGATGATTCATTTATACGCAAGAGTTAACTGGCCACAGTAAGAACTATGATTCTGTACTATTCTTAGGAACTAGTTGAATTTCATAAAGATACGACCAACGCTTTCCGGTAACGAAAATACGATCATTTTGAGCATCATAGGCGATACCATTGAGGACATTATTAGGATCGTCAATAGCAGTTTCATGTAATTCAGATAAATCCAACCAGCCAATGACTTGTCCTGTCTCAGGGTTGATTCGGGCAATATTGTCTGTTCGCCAAATGTTAGCAAACACTTCTCCCTGAATATATTCCAATTCATTAATTTGATCGACTGGCTTAGTACCCTGAACATGTATTTCTCCGATTTTTTCAAAGGTTTCAGAATCAAGGAAAGACAGTGTCGCTGTACCGTCACTCATAATTAATCGTTGGCCATCGTATGTGAGTCCCCATCCTTCACTTGCAACAGAGAAATTTTGAAGAAGTGCAAAAGTATGAAGATCATAAACGAAGCCTATGTTGGATTTCCAAGTTAATTGGACTATTTTGTCCTGGATTATTGTGATACCTTCACCAAAATATTGGCCAGGCAAATGTTTATTTTGAAGAATAGTCCCTGTTTCAAGTTCGACTTGGCGTAAGGATGATAAATTAAACAGCCCTGTGCTTTCATATAAAAAATCGTTATAAAAGCAAAGTCCTTGAGTGAAAGCTTGCGGGTCATGAGGAAAGGTATTCACAACATGATATGTATACGAACGGATACTGGAATCATCATTCGAGGTAAAAAAATACATAGATAGAACCGGAATGCTGACAAGCACTGATGATATAAGAACGAGTGCGATTTTTTGCCGCACAGTTCTTCCCCGAGTTTTAACTGTGAACTGCATTGTCAACACTCATATAGTGAAAAATCAAATTTCATTATTTTGATACGCGCGCGTTAGAGTTTTGCTTAGATATTACGTCGGAGAAAAGAACAATAGCGGATCGTGAAGGTAGATACAGACTTAACTGATGTTGTGAGTGATCTTTCTCTTCTGAAACGATGGTAAAGTGTGTCTGGTGTGGAGATAATCGGTTGAACCCACCATATGTTAGTGCATCAGAATTCAAAATCATTAGATATTTGCCAGGAGGTGCATCGATTCGATAGTGTGGATACGATTGGGTTGGATGAAAGTTGAAAGCAAAAATCAGATTACTTCGTTTAAACGCAATAATCATTCGCTCAGAATGCTCGTGCAACAATTGTAGTCCTGTTTGGGAAAAGAGATTATGGTTTTTCGTTAATTGTATCATATCTTGGTCAAACCGAGCAAGAAAGGAGTACTTCAACGTAGAATCATCCCTGAGATGCCATTGCCGCCTTGCATGTTGAAATGACCAGTTATTACCTGGACGAGGAAAATCAATCCAATCAGGATGTCCGAATTCATTACCCATGAAATTCAAATAGCCATGACCAGCGGTTGCAAAAGTGATTAACCGAATTAATTTATGTAGTGCGATGCCTCGAGCCACTTCATCATTTGTATCGTTTCGATTCATATGGTCATACATGGTGGATCCAATCATCCGAAATATCAGGGATTGGTCACCAACCAAAGCCTGATCATGAGACTCCGTGTAACTGATTGTCTTTTCATCATCTCTTCTATTAGTCAACTCAAACCATAGATTACCTACCGGCCAGTCTTCATCTTTTACTTCTTTCACTAATTTAATCCAGTAATCAGGAATGCCCATTGCAAACCGGTAATTGAAACCATACCCGCCATTCTTTTGCGGTGCTGCGAGACCCGGCATCCCACTGACGTCTTCAGCAATGGTGATGGCATCAGGTCGAATTGAGTGAATCACCTGATTAGCGAGTGCTAGATAAGTTAACGCATCTACATCAATTGTCTCATCAAAGTATTGATTATAGGAGTGAAATGTCCTGTTCAGTCCATGATGAAGGTAAATCATGCTTGTAATACCATCGAAACGAAAGCCATCAAAGCGGAATTCATCAAGCCAATAACGACAATTTGATAAAAGAAATTGTAGAACACGTGCTTTACCATAATTAAAGCACCGAGACCCCCAAGTCTGATGCAATCCTCTCTGACCACTATGGAAATATTGGTAACGTGTACCATCAAATCGACTTAATCCTTCAACTTCATTCGCCGCAGCATGAGAATGGATGATGTCCATTATTACAGCGAGACCTAAAGCATGAGCTTTATCGATCAAGTTTTTCAAGTCGGTTGGTGTCCCAAATCTTGATGACGGGGCGAAAAAACTGGATACTTGATAGCCGAATGAGCCATAATAAGGGTGTTCTGGAATAGCCATTAATTGTACTGTATTATATCCTGCATCGATGATCCTTGGAAGGATATGGTGTGTAAACTCGTTGTAAGAGCCAATTTTGGGTTCTTCTTGCGCCATCCCGATGTGAGCTTCGTAGATAAGGGGAGCGTATTTTGAGTGGACGGAATGTGGATGTTTCCACTCAAATTGATTTGCGGGCTTCCATACTTGAGCATTGAAAATTAAGGTGTGTGGATCTTGAACGACGCGACGAGTATAGGCTGGAATACGATCTCCATAACCTTCTGCCCACTGTATTTGAAGTCGATACAAGTCTTTGTGCTGCATTAGATCGGCGGGGAGATAGATTTCCCAAATGCCCTCTTCAGTGATCTTAGTGAGCGCAAATTGTTTGTGAGCTTTCCACTTATTTTTTTGATTTAGTAGAAATAGGGCGGTGGCGTTTGGTGCCCATTCTCGAAAAACCCATTCATCTCCGCAATGATGAAGACCAAAATATTCGTGAGCTGTTGCCCAGTTAGCTAGAGCTGTTGTCCCTTTAGTAAGTTGATTCGTTCGATTCTCAATATGCAGCAGGCGCTTGTAGATCTTATCCTTGTAAGGCGTAAGATAGGGATCTTTTTCGAGTATGCGCTGTAATCGATGGCGGATTTCTCTCATCTAATCCCTTCTTTAGAGCTATCTTATCACGACAGTGTGAACCGAGCCAACTTCAGGTTTCTTGGATAACTGCTATTCTCTACGAACGGAGAAAGTAAAAGGTTATTTCTATTCATTTACTGTGCGGTAGGATCGTCTTTCATAATTCCAAAGATATTACCCTGCGGATCTTTAAAATACGCGAGATAACCCACGCCAGGCATAGTTGTTTTTGGCAGTACTACCGTTCCTCCAGCCTGTTGAATTTTCAGTAGAAAAGCATCAACATCAGGTACATCAATAGTATTATTGCTAGGTCCCCTACGAGTACCAAGACCACCATCAATTCCAGGGCCATCCCCCGTTTTGATGATCCAATAATCCATTTCTCCCCACTTTTCAAATGTCCAGTTAAAAACCTGGGAATAAAACTCTATTAATTGAAAAGGTTGTTCTCCATAGATTTCAAAATGTACTACACGAGGCATATACAAACTACCCCCACTTACTATTACTTCTCAA
This sequence comes from Candidatus Bathyarchaeota archaeon, assembly GCA_026014905.1. The sequence goes on along the minus strand of JAOZHK010000251.1, from coordinate 6,146 downwards.
CATTAAAATCATTTCTGATAGATAATACGCGCGCGTGCGCATAGCACATCAACTAAAACATTATATGTATGAAAAATAGAACATGTCAGTGGTGGACTTATTGAGTAAAACATTCGTCTACGACACACAACTATCATGGAAATCCATGGTTTACTCTGGAGTCGCATGTGACTCTCAAGATAATACCTACATCGTTCGAAGAACTCATGTCCCTGCTATTCTAGTCTTTGATAGCGCGGGCAACTATGTCAGATCTTTTGGAGAAGATTTATTCACTGTTCCTCATGGCATCTGGATTAGCCCGAATGATGACCTATACTGCACTGATATCGCCGACCACACAGTAACTAAACTGTCGCTTGAAGGCGTAGTCTTAATGACCCTTGGAACAAAAAATCAACCCGGAAAACCCGGTGACCCATTCAATAAACCCACTCGAGCTGTTGAATCTCCTTCAGGAGATATCTTCGTTTCTGATGGCTATGGTCAAAACCGCGTTCACAAATTCACTTCAGATGGTAGCCACTTACTTTCATGGGGTTCTAAAGGATGTGGTCCAGGCCAATTCACGCTTCCTCACAGCATTTGGGTGGATCTCAAAGAACGAGTATACGTAGCTGATAGAATGAATGGGCGCATCGAAATCTTTGATGCAGAAGGAAAGTTTCTCGATCAGATGATTGGTCTAATGTATCCTAACGAAATATACATTGATCGCGATAACACCATTTACATTGCTGAATCAGGTCTTGGAACGGGAGCGCCTGAATTCGTTGATGCAGGACGCGTCACCGTTTTAAACGCGGAAGGGGAAACATTAGCGAGTCTTCGAAGTAGAATCTCCCATGGAATCTGGGTAAATTCGAAGGGTGATATCTATGTCACGAATCTCATTTTGGGTATAACAAAACACGTCAGAAAAACGGAATAGCATTCGTTACGTTTGACCTATCTTTTTTCTACATACCCTTTTTTTCCAGTTAATGAACCTCAAGAAACAAACAAAACTGGCTAGCCAGTCACCGTATTATCAATCCACGTGTCGAGAACTTTGTTCTATACTCGCGCAAATTAGTGATTCTTTACGTGTACTGAGGAGTAATTTGAGGACATTTACTACATATTTTGGAAGTTATACTCGTTGTTTGACATTGTTTATCAGTTAACCATAAACACTTCATTTTTTGTCATCTCCCTCATGAGGTACAATGTTTCTGGAGGCGCGATATCTTTAAGGTATTTTTAAAACTAGTTTGTCGGTAGTATGCATTGTGGAGTCCTGATAGATAATGGGTTAATTTCAAGTTCAGTAATTTCTGTCTTTGTTAAGGATTTGATTTGATTAAAGATAGCAATTTCTCCATAGCTGACTAAGGTAATTGCTGTGCCTTCTTGTTCTACTCGCGCTGTTCGACCTATTCTATGGAAATACACAAGAGGTTCTAGTGGAACATCAAAGTTGATGATGTGAGTCACTCCTTGGATATCGAGACCTCGAGCCGCGACATCAGTTGCGATAAGGATTCGTAAGTTTCCTTGTCTAAACGAGTTCACTACTAATTCTCGTTGATGTTGTGTGAAACCGCCATGAAGAGGCTTCGCATTATATCGTCGCCTCTGTAACTTACGAGCTAACCAATCTGTTCCTCTACGCGTCTTTCGAAAGATGATCGCGCGTTCAATTGAGTTATTTTTTAATAAAGAAAGTAAGATTGTAAATTTGTCTTGTGAATTAACGATCATATAATATTGTTTAATCTGAGTTAATGCAATTTCATCTTTACTCACAAGGATTTTTTCTGGATTGTTCATATATCTATGACAAATAGTCATTACGGCATTATCGATTGTAGCTGAAAAGAGGCTTGTTTGTCTATTTACTGGCGTCTTTGAAAGAATGTATTCGATGTCTTCGATAAAACCCATATCGAGCATTCGGTCTGCTTCATCTAATACTACCATTATCAATGAGGCTAGATTTAATGTCTTACGGTTTAGATGATCGATTATGCGCCCTGGCGTTCCAACAACGATATGGACTCCTCGATTAAGACTTGAAATTTGCCGTTGAATCGAAGTACCGCCATAGATCGGAAGAACTTTCAGAGGTGTATATTTACAGATTTGTTGGATGTGCTCTGCGGTTTGAATTGCGAGTTCACGAGTTGGTTCTAACACTAAAGCTTGCACTTTATGAATATCCGGATTCAAGCGTTCCACAATTGGAACACCGAACGCTGCTGTTTTTCCAGTTCCAGTGTGTGCTTGTCCAATAACATCTTTTCCCTCTAATAGTGGTAATATTGCTTGAGCTTGAATCGGAAATAAATCGCTGAAACCCAAACTTCTGAGGCCATTTAATACTTTTTCACTTATCGGTAAATCTTCAAAACACTGTATTTGCATTTATTTTATCTTCTATCACATGTAATTTCGCATGAATTTCCAAGAGTCACTTATAACGTCAATTCAAAACATGATAATAAATCGTTGTGATAGCCTCCAAAATCAGTTCATCGTATAAAAAGGTTTGCGCATTACCCTATGTTGTACGTGCGCGCATATTCGTCGTCTAGTTCGCTAGCCTGCTAAATATATTTCGAGTTGTACATACGTTAGCACTATAGCTAATACACTCCCGGCGGCGACTTGATAAATGTCATGTGCTTTCAGCTTTAACCGCGCCCACGAAATTGGTAATATTAACAGGATGAAGGGCATCATTCCAAAGCCTAATTGATGGGTAAGGAATGTTGCTGTACCAGATATTCCTGAAGCATGAATGCTAATTTTCCAAAAATGACTTATGACCATCATTATAGTGGAAGTAACAAGGTAACATGCTAACAATGCGATTAAATTTAAAGGGGCATTGATAAGCATAAGAGCAGGAATACCAAGTGAGTAGCAAAATAATATTGCGATAAATGGTTTTTTCCGGGTACTTTTTTCTGAAGCGTAGATATCAGGAATAAGTGTTTTTTTGAACATTATTAAAATGACAAAGATGGGGATGAATGTTACAAAAGTCGAAGAAATGGCGAATAGAAAGAGGGGGGATGAAGGTTGTTGGAAGGTAATGATGATTGCGATGGTATACGCTGCCATGAAAAGTGCATTAAAAAACAGTGAAATATATTCAGCTATTTTATTTGATGAGATTCTGATAATGATGCCCCTCTTGCAAGATTAGTTACACATACGAGTTGACTACATTCTTTTAATTACAGCGCCTTATATTTAGCATACCAAACTTCATAATCGTTGATACTTTCAATGGATATGCTTGGTTTTCTGACATCCAATACTCGTAGAAAATCATTGTGAGTTATTGCTCGCAGATTCGTAGAAGTGTCTTCTGATAAACCCTCCTTGAAGAATTCGCGGACCACGCTCAAGTGAACAGCTTGGATGATATCAAATAAATCGCTTCCACTATACCCGCTTGTTAATCGGGCGATAGCAAGTAAATTTACCGTTGAATCGAGTTGAACGAGGTGTTTGCTGTATAATTGAAGAATATTGAAGCGTGCTGTAACATCCGGGAGAGGAATGTAAACACGTTTTTGGAAGCGTCGCAAGAACGGTTCGTCAAGATCCCAGGGCTTGTTGGTCGCGCCTATCACATAGACGGGATGGGGCTTGTTTTTATCAATGATACCATCCATTTCCATCATGAATTGGTTTCGCATTCTGATTTCTCCCCCCACCTCTTCGGAGCGAACACCAATGAGAGAATCTAACTCATCCATGAAAATGATTGTGGGCTGCCCATTTTGGGCAATCGATCGGGCCTCTTTAAAAAGATGCGCAACGTTTTTCTCGGATTCTCCTAACCATTTTGACATGATCCGTGCCGAGTCGATACAAAAAAATGCGGCATCCAACTCATTAGCGGTTGCTGCAGCTAACAATGTTTTTCCACATCCAGGCGGTCCAAACAGAAGGATACCGCGAGGCCATCCTAAAGGAAAAAAATCTGGGCGTTTCACAGGATATATTATTGCATCTTGAATTGCTTGTTTAGCATCTTTCAGACCAACCACGTCATCCCAATGCACATCAGGCTTTTCCCGTAGGCGCGTCCTTGGATCAAGAGTTTGTGTTTTAGCTTTAGGCGTTTGACGTGGAGTGATTTCTGTTTCAAGTGCGGAAAGTCTTTGTTGATATTGTTGGAGATAATTATGATAGATTTTAATCCGCGATGTGTCCGGGTATTTGGAACAGAGCGTGTTAAGAATTGACACAGCGTTTTGATAATGGGTTATGGCAGGACTTTTAAGCCCTTGTTTGTCATATTCGATCGCTTGGGTGGCTGCTTTAACGGCGTCGATCTCTAAATTAATAACTGCTTGATTACTCATATTTCTCATCATATGAGATTAATTCAGTTTGTTTTCGTTCGTACACGTTCGATTTAGAGCTGTTAGAAGTGAATTCCACTCCATGTTCGTTCATGAAAGAAATAAATTGCAGTTTTTAAGAAAATGTCCGCTAGTCCTATTGCCTTCACGACTTCTAGTTGACCGGTCATCATATATGCTGATATTAAAGTAGTTGAGGTTGCAATAATTCGCCAACTCAGAGTTTTTAGTAAATTTTTTTTCCGCCCTTTATCCATAACTCTTCACCTCAGAATTCTACTTCATTACAAACGAAAAGTTCCAAAGAAAATTGACAGAGCAAGTAAAGCAAAAGAACACGACATTAGCGTGATTGCCGATAATGCGATCGAAGATAGTGTTTGAGATATATTCATTATAGTTTAACCCCTCTTGATTTGTGACAAGATATTAGTGAACGTGAATCTAATTCTGATTGACAGAACGTTTCAGTATTACTTGTTTATCAAGAAGTATACGGTTGTCTACATGAATAATCTAACGTGATTTATTGACATAAAACATACAAAACGCGGTTGCATGGTCGTTTTCATGAAATGATACTATGCGAACCGCAAGGTACGCACGCGCGTACTAGGTGCGTGAAGGTAAGATCAGTTTAATTTCCATGGTAGATACTGCCCGTGTACCTCCGTCCTCTTGCTTGATTTCTTCGGTCCCAATTTCAATTTTGTCAACTGTAAGATTGTTGATAAACCGTCGTCGGGTAACTTCAGCCACATCAACAGCAGTAGTGATTGCCCGTCCTCGGGCTTTAATTACGACGTCTTGTGCACTCGATGAATTCAAGTGCGTCATTACTGCTAAAACGTAAGCCATAATTGGTTTTCTACCGATGTAGATTATATTTGATTTATCTGACACAGCGAACTCTCCGTTTCCTTATTACGAAAACACTTCGTGAGGTATAAATGTATGCTAGCAATTCAGAATAACGCTTGCCTGCTTCATAAACCTTTAAATAATGTAGAGATACATAAGCCGGAACATACGAAGGTTAATTCTTAAAGGTCATTTTTCCTGAGTTTATCCTTTTTGTATAGTCATTGAATCGAGGTGAAAGAAGATGAGTTGGCAACGGCGTAATTCTGGTCCAAGAACCATGCATAAGACGACATGTTCAGATTGTGGTGAAGAGTGTGAAGTTCCATTCAAACCAACACAAGGACGACCAGTATATTGTAGAGAATGTTATCAAAAACATAGACGATATTAATAACTAAACAAGAAAACAATTGACGTTTTTTTCTTGTTTTTTTTTTATCATTACCAATAAAGTAATTTTTTAATCAACGATCTGGTGGAAGAATCACCTCCGATGAACGTCTTAACAGTATTTCTCACCGGAGTAATTGTGCTACTCATTAGCTACGGTTTACTAACTTTATACTTCATTGTTCGACTTCCACGAAATAACCCTAAACAATACATACAACAAACAACCTCCTGTCACATTTCACAAAAACAGACCCTTGTTGTAATTGGAGATAGCCTTACACACGGTACATTAAGCGTGAATTACGTTGATCTACTGTCTGAACGTTTTAAACGTGAGCCGTTACACGTCGACGTTATTAACGCAGGTGTAAATGGAGATCACACATTTCATGTATTACAGCGAGTAACCGATATCATCTGTTGCGCCCCAGATTTTATCACAATTTTAATAGGGACGAATGATGCCGCCAGTTCCGTTAACTTAAACGCCAACCCTGTTTTTTTTTCGCGAAAGACGCTACCACA
>JAOZHK010000250.1 GCA_026014905.1 Candidatus Bathyarchaeota archaeon | reverse complement strand
GAAGCCATCGGTTAACACTGGATAATAGGTGATGGCTAACCCTGCGCGCCCCGCCATGGCGAGCCCCTCTCGCACGTGGGCGACTGCTCGCCGCGCCGCGTAGGCTCGGGAAGCCATTGTATGGATCTCCCACCCATCAAGATGATTGTACATATAGCCCTCGATCAAGTCTACCCGATCATGTCGAACGAGCTCACGCACAATGATGGGGAGAGGTATCAACGCATCTGACCAAGGACCATGCCCCGCGACATTGATGCCCGGAGGGCGTGGGTCCTCGATCACGCGTTTCCGCCACACGCGTTGGTCGCGACCCTCACCAATCTTGACGGTGGACGGTACTTCCCTTAATGCGTCTCGCACTTCGTCTTCAGAGAACCGTATGGTCCTATGCGTATGTGTGCAATACACGCCCAGTTCACCGAGGAGGTCAACACCAGCCTGAAACAGCGCATCTGCATACTCATCATCCACTTCGTAAAAACGTTCTGGGCTTTGCTGCTTTAGATCGTGTTGAATAATGAGCTCCTGCAGTGTTTTAAAGAGGGTCAATCCCCATTCTTTATCCGTCAATTTGGGTCCTGAACGCGCTCTTTCCGCAATTTCTAGTAGACTGATCATCGTTCGTTCCCTCTATCAGTATTGCATATACGACAAATGAAGGTATGTACGTGCGCGCGTTTAAACGCTTTCAACGTCTTGGTTCGAATCAATCCGAGAGTCCCACGTGCGAATAGAAAATACAAATTTAGATGAATAGCCGACAACAACAAATATCAATCGACTCAGAATGTGCCTGAAATCGAATGTTTTCTCTAGGAGTGGGAAAACACATTGAATACAAACGCGCGCACCTAGTATTTGGTGGGGCAAGGAGTAGAGGACTGATCATTCATCCATTACGCGCGTATTCTACGGTGACTAACGTGGACGATTGATATCAACGCTATTTTTTTGGAACTTATAATTCTTTTTTCTTCTCGGTTATTTGGGTATCTCCCACTTCGCGTAGCAACCAGCCGGGCGTTGCCTCGTTGGTGAGTAAATCGAGGTATTGTTCGATCAACGTCCAATAGATGGGATCATCATGATCCCGTAACGCATCTAAATCGGCGTAATCCGTAATTTCCCAAATCGTCATGCCATGATATGGTCCAAATCCAAGAACGTAGAAATATGTCCCTATGTACTTCCATCCTGATGGAGCATGCGCAGCTTTTGTCGCTTCGTTATCTTTGATGAATTGTTGAAACTCTTTTATTTTTCCCTCTTTGATGTTAAAGTTAAAAATTCGTAACATCGTTTCATTCCCCCTCATTTGTATTTGTTACGTAAGACATGTCTTTTCATTTTCTAAAAACTGTTTGGGTTATGGGTAGATGTATGCACACGCGCGCGTAACTGTTATGACGCTCTGGGGTTTACGATATTTTTTAAGACGCTAGATTAGCCCAAAACATATACGCTGCAGACTCGTCTAGTAACTTGAGGTTACGGGCGTGTTTAATAACGATCTAATCAAGAAGATTCGAGCCAAGTTTCCTAGAGCCGAAAAAGATGCCTTTGACCGGAAAAGAGCTTTTCTGGATAACGGTACAGGAACCCTTGTAGTTGGTAAATCCGCTGAGGCTGAGGCTCTGGCTAGAGTCAACTATAGTGCAAATGTTAATGGCATATTTAATGAGTCACAGGGGGCAGATGAGGTTATTCTCGAAGGAAGAAAAGCCGTTGCGGATCTCCTTAACGCACCATCCCTTGAGACAATTGTATCAGGTGAGTCTGCGACGAGCCTATTCTTCGGCCTGAGCTACGCCATTGGGAAGCAGCTGACGGGTACGGAGAATGCAGTGATAACGAACTATGAACACTACGCAAACCTAAACCCATGGCTGGAACTGGAAGCGAGAGGTCTGCTTAAGGAGGCGAGGTTTACCCGATTAGATCTCGAAGAGGGAACTCTAGATCTAGATCATCTCGGAAGTCTCATCGACGAGAAGACGCGAGTCGTCACGGTCTCAGCGGCTTCTAATGTCCTCGGGACTAAAACGTCATTACAGAAAGTTATGAAGATGGCCCGTGAGGTGGAAGCTTACTGTATTGTAGATGCTGTTCATCATATCGCTCACGGCCCCATGGATGTTCAGGCCTTGAATTGCGACTTTCTTATCTTCTCAGGCTACAAGTTGTTCAGTGCCCACGGGAGCTTCATGTATGGAAAGGAGAAGCTGTTGGAGGCGCTGGAGCCATACAAGGTAAAACCGGCGCCTGATCATCCGCCTCATAGCTGGGAGTGGGGGACAAGAGACCAAGCGAAATTCGCTGCAATCAACGGTGTCATTGATCACCATCAATGGCTGGCAGAGCAGGTTGAGGAAGAGTTCAAGAACGAGTGTGGTCACTACTCGGGTAGAAGTAGGGATCTGAAGGTGGCTTTGACCGCAGTCGAAAGGTATGAGAAGGAACTCTCGAGAATCATACTTACAGGCTCTGGAGACACCCCAGGCCTCAACCAGATGCCTCACGTGAAAGTTTATGGCCTCACTGACCCTGCGAGATTGGATGAGCGAGATCCCACCTTTTCATTTAAGATTGATGGACGCAGAGAAGATGAGGTCGTCAAACGACTCTGGACTCAGCACGCCATCGCCATGAGGACAGAGAATTTTTACTCGAAAGTCCACGAGGTCTACAAGAGTCCTACCATGATTAGGGCTAGCTTCGTCCAATATAATACTCCAGAGGAAGCTCTTCGTCTATTGAAAGCTCTCGAGACGATGAGCTAACTAGTCAGTTGATGATAACGTTTAGGTTCATGCGCAACCGGAATTACTCACGGCGATAAATACATCTACAGCCGCTACTATCGAGATAGTTTACACATCCAGTCTAAGATCCTCTTGAAACAGACATAGGGCGATCTCGAATTTCAAACTTCAAAAAAAGAAAAGGGATGGAAATTTAGTGTGATTGTTGTCCGGTTTTACTTCCATCGGTTGATGACGTCTTTGGCAAAGTCAGCATAGTTGCGGACAGGTGTGATTTCATTGACTTCAAAGTGATGAGCCATCGGCATCCCCGCCATCATCATCCGATCGATTTGGGCATGGGATTCCGCATTCAGCACCACCAGTACTCGACGCTGTCCAACCACTTTCATCGCACAGATCACGGAACCCTCAGGTCCCGAACCAGCAGTTTTAGCTTCTTCTGCCCAAAGATCCCACAACTCGTCAAGGGTAAGGTCTTTCGGATCGATATTGAGATCGACAAAATACCACATTTTTAATGACACCTCGATGTTTAAGAAAAAATATATCGCGCTTTCAGTATTTATCAGTTCAGATAGGATAGAAAAGTAATCACTTTATCACCACAAATGATGTACGGGCTGAGTTTTTGAATTTGTGGACGCGGACATCATCCTTCTGTTACGCGCACGCGTGGTGTGGGCGCGGTGTGAATGGCTAGCACTATGCAAAGAAACAAAGCTGAAAGAGTCAAACGTGGTTTTGGCTAGAATGTGCAGATCTGATGTGCTGCATTGATTAGTGTTAATAAACCAAATAAGACAGCGATTACAAGTGTCTTGAATTGTGAGGAATGACCGCTGATTAAAGCAATTGTGTTTGATCTAGGCAATACGCTAATTATTCAAGGCAATCCACTCGGACGCATTCAAACATTTCCTGAAACCCATGAAGTACTCCAAATACTCAACAAACAATACAAGCTCGCACTCATCACCAATGTTTATCCCACGACAACCGTTGAACATGTTCATGAGGTCCTTCGCGAAGCAAACATTCACGAATACTTCGATGTCATCACTGTATCAAGTGGTGTTGGCATGAGTAAGCCGACCGCACAGATCTTTGAAGATACCTTACGACAACTAGATGTCACGCCCGATGAAGCGATCATGGTTGGCAATACCATCTCCACGGATATTTTTGGCGGCAATTGTGTTGGGATGACAACTGTGCTCATACAACATCATGAAGAGTATCAGCCAATGGATTGGGAACAGCCTGATCACACGATTCATTCACTCAATGAAATACTCAAGTTTTTAGCGAATAAATAGTCCTTTTCGCTCGCTAGCAAGCAAAAGCAAATACTTGTGATTATGCTTTTATTGCAGACAACTTACTTATAATAATGAGGGCGTGGCGAGATCTTCACGTAGGTTGACCGCCGTCACGCTCTCATCTTGTATTGTTCGCACCTCACGCGCATACACCAGAATTGGTTTGGCACTTCACATATACACACCGAGGAGCCAACGCGCGCGTGGCTAGCTGAAGCGTCTGATCAGAATGATGGCAATACTCACGATTACAGCAATCCCTACTAACAGTAACGCATAAAACATCGTGGGATCGAGGCCAAACATCTGTGCCTGCCAGATATTTGTCGCTGCGATCAGCCATTTTTGCGTGAACACATCGGTTGTTTGATCGGCTTTAAGCAGAATGCCTGTTGCTTGATCCCAGGAGAACTCTATCTGAGATACCGTAGCAGATACCACAGTTCGCCTTGCATAAGCATAGAGGGAGTCATCTATTCCCGTGATGGTGATATTATTATCGATAGCGTCGGAATAAAAGTTGTCATCGAGGTCCAGATTTGCTGGGATGAGTAAGAGTTCAGGCGTCCCGGTTATGAGATCAAAGGTACCGCTCTGGGTATCAGAGGTACCGTTGAGTCGTCGAGTGGTAATTTCCGCGGTGATCTGCGTGCCTTCAACCGCGTTGACTTCGATTCGCGCCCGTTCAGGATAATACTCTGGAGGCGTCCCAGTATAGGTAATGTTGTATTCAATCCAGTCTCCTTCTTTAACTCCGACTAAAAGCTGAGCCACCACGGTGACGGACGCGATACACCCAATGCATAGCACGATGCTAATCAGTGACAACCATAACTTGTTCATTCGATACCACTCACAACAAATAGTGTTTCCTTTTATATAGTCTACGCGCGCGCGTTACCCTCTCATTTGATGAGGCTGCACAACACACATCAAATTAATCTAACTTAGCTATCGAGAATCATAAGACAGGACACGCGTCGTAACTGAGTTATTACTCCTCGAATTTGTAGACGCGGACATTACGCACACGCGTAAGCGTGTATAAATAATCCAGTATTTTTTTAACAGTCGAGCTGATATTTCAAGTCATGCCAAGTGTTAACGTGCATTGTGCAATCAGTAAAAAACGGACGGGTAATGAGTTTGCTGAATTGCATGAATGGATTGATAAATCGAAAAAACCTGGACCTGATCATCGAGTCAAAAGACATTACTACAATGTAAGAGATAGAAATCAGATAAAAAAACAATGGGGAGAAAAAGCGATGATCGAATGGCTGTTTCACATAGCCATTGATAACTTGGATACCGCCTACAAGATGTCAAGACAGAGTTTTAGTTATGGTAGAACTACATTCAACCTTATGCAATTTGGTTTTAGAAAGTCAGGATATATTCACTGCCGTTTTGATACAGTGGATGAAAGTGAATTTGAATTCATGTTTAAAGATTAACGCTAGCCAGATTGTTGAAAGTATAATGCAAACAGGTCAAATCATTCAAACCTACGCGCGCGTACGTATACGCGTATACATTCGGGAAATACTGATATCAAGTTATCAAACTACTTTATCATCATTGAACAATAGCAAACTATAAGGAATAATGGGTGATGAAGGGAAGAATTACTCGTGTTTGGTTATCAATTGTCAAGGTATCTGATTTAGAACGTGCGATAACATTCTATCGTGAAGTTCTTGGGTTACCACTCGCGCTTGATGGAAGAGTGTTTAATCATATAGAGGTTGGTCCGCATGAACCACTCGCTAAGATCGGTATCGAATCGACAGGCAAACAATCCAAGAGAAGAAAGTGGACCGGCATCGTGTTAGATACAGACGATATCTATGCACTCTATGAACGCTTAACAAAGGAAAGTGTTACTTTCACACTGAAGCCAACCAAGATGCCATGGGGCGGAATAGTGGCTAACTTTCTGGATCCAGATAAAAACGAACTTCAAGTCGTACAAGATCCAGAACATTATACACGAGAATACAAAATCTAACGCACGCGCGTAATAGGATGAGACGCCCTAGCTATCTAAACCGTACTCATTGGCTGTTTTTACAACTCCTCGAGTGCGTTTTACTAGCAAATTGGAATTCGACTCCGTTCCACAAATGTTTTAACAGGAAACAATCAATTCAGAGAGAGATTACCATGAGTGCGAAACTAAAACTTTCTACCAATCATATCTCCCTTAAAGTGAAGAACCTTCAGGAATCCTTTCGGTTCTACCATGAAATTCTTCAGCTCCCCATCGTACGCATCGTTGGCCCAAAAGACAATCCGAGAATAATTTGGTTACAGGGGATAGAGATCACCCAGATACGACCGGATGACGAACGGGTTCTTCCCTCTAAGACTGGCTTCTTTGGCCACATCGGCTTTGAAGTGGAGAATATTGAGGCATGGATCAAAAGGTTGGAGGCGGAAGGCGTTCAATTCACTCGTCGCTTTGGAGACATCAAATTTGAAGAGGAAAAGTTGGGTCTTAAACTGTCTTTCTTCCTCGATCCCGATGGCATTTCATGCGAATTAGTTGAGTGGCGAAATCTTTAGGCCTCTTGAGGTAATGAAGCTAGCTAGAAACTATAGAGTGATACATCGTATATTTCAGTGTTTACGCGCGCGCAGGGGTATTAGCTAATTGAATTTGTCAAATGAGCGATAACAAGTTGTGGAAAATATTTAGCAAGAGAATAAATGAGATTATGCAAAAGTATTCGAAACGAGGTGTACGAATGAAAGGGAATGCAAATTTCTTTGGAATCGAATCACATGGCACCATGCAGATCCGGGGTAACGGCATCCTTCTGCTCACAGACACCGATTTAGTGTTCGAGATGTTCCAACCGACCCGTGAATTTCGAATTCCGCTTGCAAAAATTGAAAAGATCGAGCTTGCAGAATCACATTTGACTAAAACTGTGTTTCAGCCTCTGCTGAAAGTGTACTTCACAAATGAAGCGGGAGATGTGGACAGTGTAGCGTGGTGGCTGGTCAATCCCACAGAATGGAAGAATTTAGTGGAACAATGTATAAAAAGTCCCGATAGCTAGCGCGCACGCGCGCGTCGCCTGCGGTGCAGGCGTTCGTTAGCCGGTACCTATCTTGTCCAATAAGTATTCAGCCAACCACAGGTCATACAGCCACATATTTGTGCCCTTTGATTCGCGTTGAACACCGATTCTCTCTGGGCCAGCATTCACTTCTATGCCCCGCCACCGCTTGGCTTTGCGCAGGCTCTGTAGGGCGTTGGCCACGGTTTCTGGTGCATCTCTATCGGGGATCAGTTTGCCATCGTCACTGTGCACTCTGAATTCAGGCAGATTAGCCTGCAACACCGTCAGGCTGTATCTATCGATCGTTTCGATATGCACCAAGCGTCCGCGGCGTTCTCCCTCGACAATGACCGGACCATCCGGGATCAGCTTCTGGCCACCACCCGTCAGCCCCATTTCGTCTGGTTTCAGCTCTGGCATCTGGGTGATCGCCAGGCCCAATGGAGCCAAAAAGGCTTTCTCCGCCGCGCCGCCCCCCCACCCGAGGAGAAAGTATGTCAGGGCGAGCATCAAGGGTATCCATACTAACACCCCACCCAGCCAAACCCCGAGGCTCAATTGAAAGATGCCTAGAGAACCCAGCGTGATCGAGCCAAAAATCCACAGGACCAACAGATTGGTGCAGCCAAACCAGATGAGGATTGGCCGCCGCGCCGTCTTCTCGTTTCGTCGCAGTTCTTCGACATTGCCGCCGGAGATCGCCATTGCCTGATGCAGGGTGTTCCAGCTCTTCAGTGACTTGATGCCTGGAAAGCCTTTCTCCTGCACCTCGACCAGTTCCTCCAACTCTCGACTGCCTTTGAAGAGGAACACCCACCACCAATACGCGAGGATGCCTGCAAACCAAAGCATGAGAGGGACAAGAATCAGCAAAAAGGGCTGCGGACCAGGAAGACTCAGCGTATCAAACATGAGAGTTGAGACAAAGACCCAAACCACATAAACTGCGAGTCCACCCCAGATATAGATCTTGTAGAGTGAATAATCTAGGCCTTCATGTAGCTGCTTCATGACAATCCCTTTCTGTGCGTCGAGTGCGCATAATGCAATTCTCGCCTCAACGGTTCTTCAATATTATTGTAATAAGCTGTGGTATATGTCCTATCTTAATGAACTATGTGTTGACAGCTAGCTGGCTATCTTCCGCTATTCCCCCTTTTTTTTGGGGATTAAACGCTAACTCAACTCTAAACCAAAACAACAATTGGAACTAAATCGCTTGATACTTCACTTAATAAAGAATTATTATTGTTAGCTAACTACATCCAAAAATGATTTAGATAACGAAACGAGAATATTTCTGTCATAATCCAATTATCGCACGCAGACTTCTATCGTAGGACGGACAGCTTGTGTTTAAAAAAAAGATCGATAAGGGGCAATTGGAGTCCACAGCGAACAATAGATTCTTTTTTGGTTGGTGGACTGTACTTGCAACAGCCATAATGACTGCATGGGGGTACGGGTCATGGGCTTATGGGTTTAGTGCATAGTTTAAACCTTTAATGGACGAGTTTGGATGGACACGAGCTGAAACTTCAGCTGCTTATTCGTTGAGAACTCTGGAAGGAGGGGTAGAGGGACCTATTGGAGGCTGGGCTACTGATAAATATGGACCACGGATCATCAACCTCATCGGCATGTTTATGGCAGGACTAGGTCTCTGCTTGATGTATTTCATGAATAGTCTTTGGCAATTTATTGCTATATGGGCACTTGTAGTCTCTTTAGGCTTTAATCTAGGTTTAATTGGACCTTTAGAAACCGCGATAACTAATTGGTTTGTCAAGAAGCGAGGTACAGCGATAGCATTCTCGAGAGCGGGGCTTGGATTTGGAGGAGCGATTGTGGTGCCCTTTGTATCTTTTCTTCTAGTCCAATATGGTTGGAGATCCGCGTTTCTTATATCAGGATTGATCACCTGGGGCATGGGATTACCACTCACATGGTTTTTTGTTAGACCTCATAGACCAGAATACTATGGGATGTTACCTGATGGGGCTAAGATTGAGAAAGTAACGAACCTCAAGACACCCGACTCCGTGATACAAGCGGGAGTGCAATATGCGAATGAAGTAGGTGAAGTTGAATTTTCTATGCGTCAAATACTTCGAACTCGAGCCTATTGGATCATGTTTGCGACAAATGTTTTCCGTACCTTAGTATGGCCTGTTACAACTCTACATGGGATCCCTCACCTCACAGACATGGGAATAGATCCCATTAGTGCTGCGAGCGCTCTGGGATTAATACTATTCATGAGCGGATTTGGGCGGTTCGCTGGCGGTATTTTATCTGATAAAATAGCACTTGAACGTATGAAGTATCTGTTAATGTCTGCGTATGCGTTACAGGCTTTAGGAGTGTTTGTCCTCTTACATGCAACAACAATTGAAATTGTCTATGGTTACACAATTCTCGTTGGATTAGGCATGGGGATCCAATTCTCCTCTTTTCCCTTATTAAGAGGGAGATATTTTGGGAGAAAAGCCTTTGCATCGTTACAAGGCACAGAGTCGATGATGCGATTGCCCATCACTGTTATTGCTCCAATCTATGTTGGATGGATCTATGATAGTACTGGTAGCTATACGATCGCATTTACTCAAGCACTGATCTTTGTCGCTCTCTCAGCTCTCATTGTATTCTTCTTAAAGCCACCTGAACCACCATCTCAAATGACTGATGTCAACGAGTTCCTATAATGTGCTCACCATGATTCCTATATCCTAAAAAAAGGGCTTCTAGATACCCGCGCGCGGACAGTCGTTGTATAGTTAGTTATTTTAGAGGTTTCATTCGCATGAATAACCTTCATTATCCTATGTTATTCGAAAGATCCATTGATCACTGAGATAGTTACCGAGCGTTTCGTGCGCATGTATGTGCACGAAAATCAACTAAAAGATTTTAATCTGGCTCACTACATTGTTAATTTAAGGTAATTTTCGTGTCTTCCGTATCAATAGTTAAAGGGAAAGACCCCAATTCAATGGTAACGCGTGCCATTGATTTACTTGGTGGACTGGCGAATTTTGTTGAATCAGGTCAACAAGTCTTTATAAAACCAAATGTATGTGGTGGAGTTCCAGGCAAGCCTGGAAGTTTCACAAATTCAGCGGTGATAGCTACTGTAATGCGCTTGTGTCGTGAATTAAATGCCACAATTACTGTGGGTGAGGCGGACTCATGCATGTATACAGCTGATGTGATGTTGCCTACAATAGGCATTCACGCGATCGCTGCTGAAAACGGCTCTGAAGTAGTTCATTTGTCACATGGAGAAATGGTAGAACTTGAATCCAAAGATGGATTTGTCTTAAACAATATTCAAGTTCATAAAGCCGTCGCCGAAGCGGATGTCATCATAGCAATGCCTGTGATGAAAACCCATATCTCGACGACAGTGACTCTAGGTATGATGACCATATTTGGATTATTGCCTGAGAAAAAGAAGTCAAAGTACCATCCTAAGCTTGATCACGTGCTTGTGGATGTTGTTTCAGCGTTGCCTCCACAATTAACGATTATCGATGCAACGACCGCTATGGAGGGAGAAGGTCCCTTTAAAGGAGACCCCGTTGAGCTTGGAGTGATACTTACTGGAAATAACGTTGTCTCGACAGATGCGTGCGGTGCAACAGTGATGGGTTTTGATCCTTCAGCTATAGATCACCTGCGTATCGCATCGGAGCAAGGTTTAGGGACGATCAACGTTGATGATATGGATCTTCACGGGGAGTCGTTAGAGTCTGTGAAACATTCCTTTATTCCTGCTCCATCTCAACGATTAGATCGAACTGTAAGCAGAATTTCGCAGAATCTAGGTTACTATGGGATCCACCTACATTACGAACAAACCGTGAAATCCTGGCAGACCCAACAACGCGCTCGTAATATTAGCTAGTTATTTCCGTTTCCGAAAGATCTTCTTCCCCTCAACTTCCGTCACGTACTAAACCGTGTGCTGGCCGAACCGACCGCGCGCGCGTCAAGCCGACGATCACATTTTACAAGTCGCACAAACAGCCGATGAAGCCTGTCACTGACTGGAAGTGGGCTTCGAATACATCTGCCCAACACCAGACGATCTCATGCTCTTACGGAAGCGACAGTAAAGGAGTGATAACTCTGGTGCGGGGAGTGGGATTCGTATCTCACCACCGCTAGCGATATCTCCCACAATCCCCCACTCTGTTTTGGGATTAACCGCGCGGGCATAGTTATTAATATATGCCCGACTAAATCTGTATTACTGATGAAACATGCAGAAAGTAAGCATAATTGGTGCCGGTCATGTCGGGGCTACAACAGCGCACCTTCTCGCCTTAAAAGAAATAGCCAACGTGACCCTGGTTGACATAATTGACGGAGTCCCTCAAGGAAAGGCATTGGACATGCTCGAAGGACGGTCTCTTGAAGGCTCAGATAGCAACATCATCGGGACTAACAGTTATGACGCGATAGCAGCTTCGGACATCACCATAGTGACCGCAGGCGTTCCCCGAAAA
>JAOZHK010000172.1 GCA_026014905.1 Candidatus Bathyarchaeota archaeon | reverse complement strand
GCTTCTTCAACAACATCGGTGATATCCGTGGTTTTACGAGGTTCAAGCTCTCCGGTAAAAATGAATTTTCCAGAGCTAATCGCTTTCATGAGTGTTGAGTATTGGGTGTGAACCAATGACATTCATCCTCGTTTCGTGGTTGTAGAGGAACTTTTCTCATCTTTAAGAGCTTGGAGAATAAGCTCAGTAGTTTCATCAGGTCCTAACAACGGGCTGCTTTTAATCTTCATATGGCTTGGAATCGCATCGATTCCTCGAGGATATGCTTGTAAGCCAAACTGTTTAGGGGCACGAATTTTTCGAAAGAGCTCCATACGTCCTTGAATTCGGAGGCGATCCCAGATCAAGGCCCACGCACAGTCACGTACATACCCCCCAACTTCACATTTACCCTGCATCATTCCACCGCACGGTCCATTGAGTAAACCTTTCGCACAGCGAGTGACCGGGCAGATGCCCGCAGTTTCTCCAAGATAACACTCACCACACGCTTTACATCGCTCATAATAGAGGCCGATACGCTCTACTTTCCCAAGAAAATGCGTGTCTAACCCAGGAAAACAGGGTTTTTTAATGACGTCAGAGAGGGTTTGAATCCCAGCACCACAGGCCATCACTAAGACCGCGTCATAATTTTTTTCTAGTTTTTTGATCTTCCGCCAATCACGTTTAGCCAATCGTACATCGCAAGGCGTTTCAATCATCATGGTGTCAACAAACCAGCGTCCCCGAAGCTTATCCGCGAGTTCCGTTACCTGTTTCTCGCCTCCAGTTTGAACTTCGGTTGCACACGTTCCACAGCCAATGATTAAGACATTGGTATAGGGGCGGAGGAACCGCATAATCTCTTCCAGAGGTTTTTGAGTAGTTATAATCATCTCAAGAGACCTTCAATATTCCTCATGAAAACCTGGTCACATCAAATCTTTACAGAATTAGTTGTGACTAACAGGATTTGATATCGATTATATTCTTGTATGATGTATGCTTGATTCAACTTTTTTCTCTACTATATAGGTTTTATGAAAGTTCCATTCTGAATCTCGACAATGGAATAGTAGAGGTTGAGAGGTTATATTGTAGCATATGACAATGGGCGTAGGGGACTGGGACCTAGCTTTTCTAATTGTTGAGTGAAATCCGTCATTACTTCCGCCAATTTTTTGCCTTCACCGGCGGAGATCCATTCGAGTCTTAATCGAGTTGGGTCAATTCCCGCTTCCTTTAGCCATTGGTGTACACGTTGCACTCGTTCCTCAGCTTGGAGATTACCTGAGGTATAATGGCAATCGCCGATATGGCATCCGCCAATCAACACGCCATCAGCGCCTTGAAGTAGCGCTTGGAGAATATATTTTTCATCAATTCTTCCTGTGCACATGACGCGGACGATTCGAACATTGGGAGGGTATTGAAAACGACTTACTCCCGCGAGATCAGCTCCAGCATAGGCACACCAATTACAGAATAATGCTAACGCTTTCGGTTCTTTTAGATGAGAGATGGGTTCAAGCGCAGCTGTTATCATGGCTGACACCTGATTATCCGTGAAGTGTTGCATGGTAATGGCCATGGCAGGACATTCAACCGCACAGGTACCACAACCTTTACAGAGCAGGGGATTCACTTCAGCATACGCTTTCGTGACTTGAATTGCGTTATACTCGCAGACAATCTCACAGTTCGCACAAGCTATGCATCGATCCTCATTCACGGCAGCAACGATACCAACCGCCTCAATAGTCTCTTTTGAGAGAATGGTACAAGCGCGTGAAACGGCGGCATAGGCTTGAGCGATACTCTCTTTAATGGTTTTGGGGCCATGAGCCAGTCCACAGAGAAAGACACCTTCAGTCGCAAAATCTACCGGTCGAAGCTTTGCATGTGCTTCAAGAAACCAGCCATCTTCATTTAAGGGGACCTTCAGCATCTTTGATAAAGATTCATTATCATGTGCCGGAATAATTGCCGTACTTAAGACCAAGAGGTCCGGCTGCAACATTATGGACGCGTCAAGATTCGTATCATGCACAACCACGTTGAGACAGGTATCATCATCGTGTCGCGTGACTGTGGGAGGACATGTTTCATCATAGCGAATAAATAGAACCCCGGCAGCTCTCGCAAGCTGGTAATATGGTTCAGCTAAACCATATGTCCGTATATCACGATATAACACATAGACGTTAACATCGGGGGATCGCTCTTTTAATCGCAGGGCATTTTTAATGGCGTCTCCACAACATACCCGGCTACAATAGGGGTGTTCAGGTGAACGGGAACCTACACACTGGATCATAACAACATTGTTGGCTGTGAAATTCTTCGCATCTTCGAGCCGTTGTTCGAGATCAGATTGGGTAATTACTCTCGGATCATCCTGAAATAAATAATCATGAGGCTGATATTCTTCGCCTCCAGTCGCGACGATCGTCACTCCATGTTCAAGGCTTCGATTCACGCCCTCGATATCCGTGAATCGTGTGATAAAATTGCCAACATATCCCAGAATATCAGTAATCGTTACCCCCGTCAACGCCTGAATGCGTTCATGATGTTGAACTTTCTCTATTAACGAAGCGAGATACGTGCGTGTATTGGTGCCTTCTAAGGTATAGCGTAATGTTCGTGCAAAGCCCCCGAGTTCATGCTCTTTCTCAAGCAGATAGGTTTCGTAACCTTGGTCAGCTAAAGCTAAAGCCGCGTTTAAGCCCGCAATTCCTCCGCCTATGATGAGGCCCTTATGATTGATTGAGAGGGGTAGGGTTTTAATGGGTTGAAGTAATCGAGCCTTAGTGACTGCGATTCTCACTAAATCTCGCGCTTTTTGAGTCGCAGCGGCATGTTCATGCATATGGACCCAGGAGCACTGATCGCGAATATTAGCCATTTCAAAGAGATAACGGTTTAATCCAGCTTCACGAATTGTTTCTTGAAAGAGTGCTTCATGAGTTCGAGGAGTACACGATGCGACGACAACGCGATTTAATTGATGCTCTCGTATCTTCTCTTTAATCTGTTCCTGCGTATCCGAGGAACAGGTGTAAAGGTTTTCATCCGCATAGACAACATTTGGCAGAGTCTTCGCGTAGGTGACAACATCCGGAACAGTAACGACGCCTCCAATATTGATGCCACAGTGACAGACAAAGACACCTACTCGTGGAGGAATCCCTTGAACATCTATCTCATGGGGAAATGATCGTCGACTTACTAGAGTTCCTCTGATTGGTGCTAATAAGCCACCAGCCGCTGCGGCAGCGGCACTTGCTTGAGTCACTGTCTCCGGTATATCTTTAGGAGACTCAAACATCCCACAGACATAGACGCCAGGACGAGATGTTTCTAACGGTAAAATTTCTGAGGTTTGGCAAAATCCATAGTCATCAAGGTTTACTCCGATCGTCTGAGCCAGATCGTGAAGCTGGGTGGATGGTTGAAATCCAGTTGCTAAAACGACGAGTTGAAATACTTCTTCCGTTACAGCTCCTTCTTTCGTTTGATACCGGAGGATTAAATCCTTAGTGTGGGAGTGCTCTTGAATTGAGGCAATGCGGCATCGGGTAAATTGAATACCGTACTCGTCTTTAGCCCGATCGACATATTTATCGAAATCTTTTCCATGGGCTCGAATGTCGATGAAGAAAATAGTCGGTTGGATCTGAGTAGCATGTTCTTTCGCGATAATTGCTTCTTTAATTGAATACATGCAGCAGACTGATGAGCAGTATTCTCGTTCACAGCTACGATCGCGAGAGCCGATGCATTGTAGAAACGCGATTTTATGCGGGATTGCACCATCCGATGGACGCTGCACTCTTCCATGAAATGGTCCTGATGCACTCAAGATGCGTTCAAATTCTTGACTTGTGACAACATTTGGAAACGTTTGGTAGCCATAGTTCCCAACGGCTTTCGCATCGATCGACTCTGCACCTGGAGCCAGGATAATGGCTCCGACATTGAGGGATGACGATTGTTCGGTATCGCTGTAATTAATTGCATGAGCAAGACAAATGTTGTCACACAGTCCGCAACCGATACACTGGTCCCGGTCAATTAAAAAAGTGAGGGGAACAGCTTGGGGATAATCGATGTAAATGGCAGAGCGATCACTTAATCCTTGATTAAAACTATCGATCGCATTCACAGGGCAATATTGGGCACATAGTCCACATCCGGTGCATTTAGTAGCATCTACATATCGTGGCTTTTTTCGGAGTTGAACGGTGAAGTTACCCGCCTCGCCAGATACTTTGCAGACTTCGGTATATGTTAATAACTCGATGTTATGGTGTCGACCACAATCCACTAATTTGGGCGAGAGAATACACAGAGAGCAATCATTGGTAGGGAAAGTTTTGTCCAGGGTTGCCATGAGTCCTCCGATAGTAGGGGACGTTTCAAGAAGATGGACTTTATACCCTGATTCTGCGAGATCCAGCGCTGCTTGTATTCCACCAACACCGCCCCCAATGACAAGTACTGAGCCGAAAGAGGGTTGAGAATTCAAGATTCGGCACCTCCTAGCTGATGATAGCGAAGAGAGGCTCCTTCACTTTCTGAAACACCAACTGCTCCTTCATGTTCTAATGCAATGAGATAACGCAATACTTGCTGAGTGTGTAATCCCGTGCGTTGACTAATGACATCAATACTTAGTGACTGATCGTTGAGAACAAGGAGGATTGTATTCTTCTCGTATTCCCGAATAAGGGTTGCGAGCTTAAGCTGCTTGTAGTGAGTTTCCTCGATAAACTCGCCGAAAACGTTTCCTTGTGAGAGAAGATCTGGTTCCTTATTCGTCAACCATCGCGGTTTCTGTTGGCTGAACGCAGCTTTAGCTGCCCTGATATTACGGAGTAACGCGTTGAGGGGAAGATCGGATGTGATTGGTCCAAGGTTTGAAATGGTCAGCGTGAAAGCTTTAACTAATTGGGCAAAACGTTCTCCTTCTGAGGCGGACACCCAATCTAGACAAAGACGTTCTGGGTTGAGGCCTAGAATTTCAAAGAATTGTTGTAGAGTTTTCATCCGACTTTCGGTATAAATATTTCCAGTGAGATAATGGCAATCGCCCGGATGGCAACCTAAGACCATTACACCATCGATTTGCTGTGTAAAAGCTTCCAATACATGGACGGGGTCAACACGACCCGAACACATGACACGAATTACTCGAAGATTAGGCGGATATTGAAAGCGACCTACACCGGCTAAGTCGGCCCCGGCATAGCTACACCAATTGCATAGAAAGCCCAAGATAGTAGGGGTAAAATCGTCAGTTGTGCTCACGAGATCTCCTCCACCAGGGCATTGATCGCAGCACAGATCTGGTCATCATGGTAATGCTGCATGGTTATGGCCATTGACGGGCAGGCGGCTCCACATACTCCACAGCCACGACACGACGCTGGAATTGTCTGAGCAATATTCCCCTGTGGCGTCTCTTCCACGCGGATTGCATTGTAGGGGCAAACCACTTCACACAGGCCACATCCAATACATTGCGTTATCTCAACGACTGAGACCAAGGGTTCTGTAACAACCCTACCCTTTTTAAGGGGAATCGTTGCACGAGACGCGGCCCCAAGCGCTTGTGAGATACTTTCGCTGATGGTGGCAGGCCATCGAGCGCTTCCACAAAGATAGATGCCATCGGTAGCAAAATCGAGAGGACGGAGCTTGGCATGAGCCTCAAGAAAGAAGCCATGGCTATCCGTCGGGATTTTCAGGATTTGAGCTAATTGTTTTGATTCCGAATAGGGAATGAGAGGGGTTGATAGGACGACGAGATCATATGGAAGCGCAATCTCTCGGCTGAGGAATTCATCAAAAACAATGATTTGCTCCGAGTTTACCCGTGGAGGCTTTTGAGGTGTGTAAGGTATAAAGATGGCGCCTAATTCGCGCGCTTTGCGATATAATGTTTCCAGGGCACCATAACTTTGCATGTCACGGTATA
The DNA here is from genome assembly GCA_026014905.1 of Candidatus Bathyarchaeota archaeon. The sequence goes on along the minus strand of JAOZHK010000172.1, from coordinate 4,437 downwards.
GAATATATACAGAGGCCTGTGGATTTTGTTGGAGAATGATTTGAGCGTTTTTTAGAGCAGTGATACAGCAAATCCGAGAGCAATATTCTCTTGTTTCATTTCTAGCTCCAACACATTGGATCATGACGATGGTGTTTGCATTGCATGATTGAGTCTTGAGAAGGTGTTCTAATTCGAGTTGAGTGATCACGGTTTTTTGGTTATATCCGTACTCTCCAATAGGTTTCAGTTCTTGAGCACCGGTTGCGAGAATAATGACTCCCGTTGGATACTCTTCGGAACGGCCATTGTGGTTAAAGGTCACGCGGTAATTGCCATAATAGCCGTGGATTGCCGTTACGGTGGCATTCATACGTAGGTCGAGATTTGCTGTGTGTTCAACTGCTTTCTTTTTATCGGATAGAAGTTGGGCGGCTGGATCGAACGTGGGGGCGAGTGTATTGATCTGGTTTAGGAGGCCTCCTAACCTTGCTTCCTTTTCAAGGAGCATGACGGGGAAGCCCTGTTTCGCAAGATTAACGGCACATGTCATCCCAGATAGTCCACCGCCGATGACGAGGGCTGAGGGAAGGATGTCAATGGAGATCTCATCTTGTGGTTCTAAGAGTCGTGCTCTGGCGATCCCCATCCGAATAAGATCTTTTGCTTTTGCGGTGGCGGCGTGAGGTTCATGCATATGGACCCAGGAACATTGATCGCGAATATTGACGAATTCAAAGAGGTACGGGTTCAAGCCCGCTTCCTTGCAGATATTGCGAAAGAGCGCTTCATGGGTTCGTGGAGTACATGATGCAACGACCACTCTATTCAAGTGTTGATCGTGAATTGCTTCTTTGATTGTGAGGAGCCCGGACTCGGAGCAAGTATACAGATGGTCAGTGCAAAAGACAACATCAGGGAGGTGTTGAATGTAGTTGACGAGGGACGGGACATTAAGGAAGCCTCCAATATTGGTTCCACAATGACAGATGAAAACGCCGATTCGTATTTTGTGTGTCATGGTGTGCCTCCTAAGATGAATTCAGCTACTTGTGCAGCAGCTCCACTCGCCTGAGTAATAGTCTCAGGAATGTCTACTGGTTCTCGACAGCATCCACATACAAAAATTCCATCACGACTAGTTTGATGGGGGTTATGGGGGTGGGTATGGATGAAGCCATAGATATCTTCTTTGACAGCTAATATTTTGGTTAATAGGTGACTGTCCTTACGTGGAGTGAGGCTTGTTGCTAAAACAACTAGGTCAACAGGTAATGTTTGATGAGTGGAGTTAACCATGTCTTCATACCATATAACGGGGCATTCATTGGGATCTTCTGTGATTTGGGCGACGCGGCCGCGGATATAGTTGATGCCGTAATCTTCGCTACCGCGAGTGATATAACGTTGAAACCCTTTTCCAACGGCTCTGATATCGATGTAAAAGATGTATGATTGGATAGTTGGGTCGTGTTCTCGCGCTAACGTGGCTTCTTTTGAGGAATGCATGCAACAGACGCTTGAACAATAGGGGTTATAGGATTCATCACGTGAACCGACGCATTGTAAAAACGCGAGTTTCTTAACAGGTTCGCGGTCTGAAGGGCGAAGAAGATGTCCTCCCGTTGGACCTGAGGCGCAGATTAAACGTTCATATTCAAGGGCTGTTATTACGTTGCGGTATCGATTATATCCGTAAGCGGATATTGGAGTGGGATCAAAAGAATCAAAACCTGTGGCGATAATGATGCTGCCGACTCTCAGGGTTTGCGTCGTGTTTTGTTGGTTGAACTCAATCGCATTTGTTGTACATACGGTTTCACAGATTCGGCAAACGCCTCGAGTATGGAAGAGACAATGGGCTTTATCAATTGTCATGACTCGTGGCAGGGCTTGTACAAAAGGGAGATAGATGGCCCCACGGGTGCGCAGTCCCATATCAAACTCATCAGCAACACGTACTGGGCATTTTTTTGTACAATCTCCACAGCCAACACAGGCAGTTTCACTGACGTAGCGGGCTTTTTTCGTTAAGGTGACAGAGAAATTTCCTGCGTTGCCCCTAATTTGTTGAACAGTGGTATAAGTATGGAGAGTGATATTAGGATGTCGAACGCATTCTGCCATCTTTGGTGCGAGAATGCAGATTGAGCAATCATTGGTGGGAAATGTTTTGTCAAGTTGGGCCATGCGACCTCCGATACTTGGTTCGCGTTCAATAAGGTGAACTTCAATCCCTAAATCAGCGAGGTCGAGAGCAGCTTGAATTCCGGCGATACCGGCACCAATAACCATCACCAGTTTCGAGGAATTTGAAATCTCTTTATCCTCCTAACGTAGCGATTTGGTTTTGAGCCCGAATTCTTTTGCTTTTGGAAAACGTGAGGATCTGTTGTCGAATCCGAGCCCTGTCCTTTGGTTGCTGGTCTGCTTCCTTGATGTAGCCATCGTCGATTGCACTTTGATAGAGTTTTTCTCCTTTCTCTGATCGAATAATCGTAGTGGTGTATCCATCAGGTGAACCGAGGCCTCCCACTGAGATGTCAGCATATTCATTTGAAAAATCATTACATGCCAAGCACGCTGGGCGTGCAAAAGCTTCCACTTCGTCAAGAGGTATACGAATAGTTCGTTCTGGTACTGAGATGATGAATTTATCTTTAATGTTGATTTTTTGAATATTTGCGAATTGAAAATGATATTTCGTTTCTATGGCTCGTCGTGCAGATTCAGTGAACGAGAAATTTTCGATACAAAAGAGCCCAATTGTGTATTCTATTAAATGAGCCGGAAGGATGCCTAGACATTGCATTTTTCGTATAGTTGAGATTTGGCAGGGGGTTCCGACAACAGCGATGTGGCGGAGATATCTTGACGCTAAACCCTTGACTTCAGGGAGGATTGGAGAGTACGTGGTGAATTGACCTCCAAGCTCTTCGAGGTGAGAAGCCCCAGCATACCCTGAACCTGCTGCTGAAATGATTTCACTACGTGTAAATGCTAGAACGGCTTTACGTGTGATGGGATCGATCTTCTTGGATACTATGGCGCCTTCAATAAGAGCTTGATCGAGTAAATAGGTGAGAAGTGCCGTTACAACACCGCCATCCGTACAGACTCGTGCAATAGTAGAATCAGTAGTTCGAGCTGAAGTGATGTCTCGAGCAATTCCAAGCGGAGCTTCCCATCCAAATTTTTGCTTGAGATCTTGATTTAAAGTAGTAGTCTGGGGGCAGATTAAATGGCAGATACCACATTTTACGCAGTTGGATTCATCACTATAGGTTGGCAACTCATTATTCCCGATCTGGATTGCATTTAATTCCCCCGCTGAACAGAATGAGTAGCAACCACCACATTTCCCGCATACCCCTTTTTCGATGACCTCCTTTTGGAGGTCACTAAACACTTTTATCTCTGTTGGCATGGTGTCTCCCTCAATAACAGGTGAGTTGGCTGAACAGATGTCTGTGTCGTAGTCATGAGAAACCAATGAAAATGGGCAAGATTATGTCTTTTAAGTAAACGGGTATGACAATCAAGAAGAACGGGGTTAAGTGTACAGGCTTCCACGATATTATTGACTCCTCAACCCTACAAGATTCAAATGTTAAGCGCGCGCGATATATAAACCCTCAAGTTTTAACTATTTGAACATATGATGACGCGCGCGCGTCCCGTATTAAGATGATGTCAAAGCCTTTTAAAAAGAAAGTATTGGATAGTTATTGTTCACATTAACTGACATAACCGTAAGGATCCAACTCACAAATTTCGACCTTCAATCATCAATACGATTGATAACATTGTGTCGAGACCGCGGAATTAACGTGCTAGGATCCCAGACTAAGGTCCAGAAAGCAACCAGACAACCCCATCTACTGGCAAACACAAACGCAGATATTATTCAATCGAATGACACACCAAAAACGAAACATAAAAACAACAGAGGAGATGATCAACCTCCTATAGCTCCCACCAGCCCAATAGTAACCACGCCTCCTTCAATACCTCACATCACTTTCATTGAAATGCTTACAGTACGTTCTTCCGTAACTACAATAGTCCAAACAGTGTATGAATTTCATCGTGAATTCACGAAGAAAGATTACACAATGACGATTGATCAAAATGGGCATACACTCGATCTAGAAAGTACACAGATCGAAGAGATATACGCATTTCTCCAACACAAAAAGAACAGCTAACTACCAAAATCACAGCGATTCCACGCTAACCACGATGAGACATTGTCACAACTCATTGTTTATAGCCTTTTATAGCGGTTTTGACATTTTCCAGAATGCTGTCTTGACGCTTTGAGTGTGTAACGGAGTGAAGACTGGGGGGATTCTTTCCGAGAAAAATAGGTGATCATCAACTTTTCCACCTGTTCTCGTGAACCCAGTACGTGCGTATACTTGGAAAACAAGCAGTGAGATCCGCTAGCTAGTGGTC
>JAOZHK010000163.1 GCA_026014905.1 Candidatus Bathyarchaeota archaeon | reverse complement strand
CCATACAGACGACGCCCTGATCCCAGAAACACGTATCACCATCATCATCGATCTCGTAAATACGGTTTATTTTGGCTAATTTCCGATCGTGTTTTGTTCGCGGACATTCATCGCAAATAGATTTAGAAGGTCCGATCACACTGCCCTTTGGTGGAAGCTGATTGGTCGCAATTGCTTCAACAGCCTTTAAAATCCATTCTGGCTGAGGGGGACACCCTGGCAAGTAATAATCAACCTCCACGGTTTGATCCAAAGTTTTTAAAGTGTCATAAAATTCAGGGAGTGTGAGGTCACCCTCTTCCACTGTTAGAGACGTGGTGGGAAATACTCTGTCGGGATTCTCGGTTGACGGAGTCTCGATATATGCCCGGTTAAAGACGTTCTCACGATCCCAGAGATTGGCTAAGCCAATCACACAACCTTCATGAGCGCAGGAGCCAAACGCGACCAGGACTTTTGTCTTCTGCCTGAGCAGTTTCGCCATATGCTCATTCTCTGAATTTCTGATCGCCCCATTGAAGAGGGTCACATCAATGCTCTTATCCGGCATCGCTTCAATGTCATGATATTTGATATCGATGGCGACGGGCCAGAAGACAATGTCAGCTAACCCAACGACGTCTAAGATCTTTTCATCGATATCCAGAACCGCAATTTCGCAGCCACCACAGCTTGCAGCCCAATAGAGGGCAAACTTTAATTTTTCCATGGAATGTGCCGTCCTACCTATTTGAATTAAAGTTTTAGATTTATGAAAATTAATAAACCTTCTGATAAAATGCATTGTAATTCAAAAGATGTGCGCGATTAAGTACTGGATGAACTGATCACGGGAGTAAACCCGTAAAACCTACCATACATGTATTTGTTAACAACCCTGTCCTGCAAAACAAGCATTCCAGCTTGATAACAAGCTTGATGAATTAAATGTAAATATAGATGAATTTCACCATTATTCTGACAAATGCAAAATACTGCCTTTCAACAATGTATCGTGCCAACCTGTGGAATGACGTACAGTATCCATGAGTTACGAACGGAATGCGAGAAATGTGGAAACTTAATCGATGTACGATATCATAATCATCCGCATCCGAAATTCATCCATACGTTTTATGAACGTCGTAACCACCAAGGAAATATTTTTAATGAGAGTGGTGTGTGGCGTTTTCGAGAATTACTGAACTTTCCTGGAGTCGATTGCGAGGATCATACGATCTACAGCAAGATCTTGGTTTCGTTAGACGGGGCCGAGGGGCGGACAAAGCCCTTTCATTTAACCAAAGTTGCGCAATTTGTAGGGATGACACCAGAAAAGTTTTGGCTTCAATTTGAAGGTGACAATCCCACGGGTTCGTTTAAAGACAATGGGATGGCAACCGCGTTTACTCATGCAAAAATGTTGGGGCAGAAACGAGTGGCGTGTGCATCAACGGGAAACACATCCAGCTCAGCTGCGGCGTTTGCAGCCAATGAGTGGATGAAAGCCATCGTATTCATTGGAGAAGGCAAGATCGCTAGGGGAAAACTCGCGCAGACACTAGATTATGGTGTGAAAGTTGTACAGATCAAGGGAGATTTCGATGACGTTTTGACCCGTGTTAAAGAACTTTCTCGAAAATATGGTCTGTATCTGGTGAATTCTCTGAATGCCTTCCGACTGGAAGGACAGAAAACGATGATGTATCGTATCCTTGATTATCTGGACTGGACTGTACCGGATTGGATTGTCTTTCCAGGCGGTAATCTAGGGAACACTGCAGCCTTTGGGAAAGCCTTTCAGGAGCTAAAAGAGTGGGGATGGATTCACAAGCTTCCACGCCTCGCCGTGATCAATGCAAGAGGCGCCAATACGCTGTCATACCTCTACAATACTTTGGGATTAACCTGGAATCAAGGTCACATCGAGGACGAGATCATTACCAAGTACTACAAATCCCTCGATACCAATGGAATCAAAGCTAAGACCCAAGCGAGCGCCATTGAAATACTGAAACCCGCGAATTTAACGAAAGCCTTACGCACATTAGAAGACACCAACGGCATCGTGATCGAGGTCACAGATCAAGAAATGTTGGATGCCCGGGCCATCATTGGCCGAAATGGTTTTGGCTGTGAACTCGCCTCAGCAGCGACTGTAGCAGGCATCAAGAACCTTGTCGAACAAGACATCATCGCAAAAGATGATGCCACAGTTGGAATATTAACAGGCCATATGCTGAAAGACCCCGACACCATTATCCAATATCATTATAATCCTGACAACCCCTTCGCGAACGCTCCCATCTCCGTCGAGAACCATCTTCCATCAATTCTCTCAGTGTTACAACTCGATGAGTAAATAACGAGCGTCGAATATCTGGAACAATCTAGAGATAGGAATCTGGACGCGCGCGCGTTCATATATGCTGCTCACGAACGATACAAGGAGTTTACTATACCTACAATCACAAACGCGCGCTCGTAGGCAATCATTGTCGAGTTATTCATGTACGCGCGCGCATAATAATTTTCCATACGCCTTGTTCTAGTCGTACGATTTCTGGTTGGGCATATCCTCGTTTCTCCAGAGTGATGGGTATATCTCGGGTCGATGGAGGATTATCAATGACGACTTCTAGTGTGTCTCCCGCAGATAAGGTTTGGAGAGCTTTGAGTGTTAGTAGTTCGGGATACGGACACACGTAACCGCGAACGTCGAGTGAGAATACATGTTCGCTGATCTTGATCAGGTTAATAGAGGCACTCATTTGTGATTCTCACCAAGGTCCAGGTATCTATTTAATACTTGCTTTGAATGACGGCGGCAGAATTCGCCGAACGTTTCAGTAGGGTTACCGATTTGTGTATATGTCGTTACTAATTGTTCGATCTCCGATACCACGTTGTTAGCCGGGACATGTTCTTTGATGACTTGTCCTGGCGTTGCGATCGTCCCATAACTGCCCCCTACAAGAATATGATAATGTTGTTTCAGTGCTCCTGCGTCTCGCCCTAGCTGTCCTGCGAGCCCGATTTCAGAGATCACGTTTGCGCAGCAATTGTTGGGACAGCCACTGACATGGATTCGCAAGCCCGCGCGATGCAACAGATCTCGCGGAAAGCGGGTTTCCAGTCGGTCCACGAGTCGGGTACAGAGTTCTTTCGCGTGGGGTGTCACGGTTTTGCCACAGAAATCGGAGGCACATCCCATACTATTCCACTGTAATTGTGAGCCGTCAAGTGAATAGCCTAGATTGTTGATCGCTGTCATACAGGAGGATATGTCAGCAATGTGGGAAATAATGACATTTTGGGTCGGGGTTAACCGAATGTCACCAGTCCCATAGGTATCGGCTATGTTCGCGAGATGCAGTAAATCGTCATGTGCGAGAATTCCGCCTTGAAATGGGATGTGGAGATAGGAGTAGCCTTCCTGGCGTTGTTGGTGGCAGCCTTCATGGGTATCGTTTCGTGTAAACGAGGGTCCACTATACTGTTCCAGCGGATGGCCCAGCTTAGTCTCGAGCATGGTGACAAGTTTTTCACGACCCCATGTGTGAACTAGCCATTTGAAGCGTGCTTTGGCTTTGCTTTCTCGGCTACTATATTCGCGATGTAATTCAATTCCTGCGAGAGCAAGATTGTACGCGTCCTCGGAGGGGAGAAAGATGCCGAGAGGTTGGGCGAGTCGGGGTCCAGGTAATGATGCACCGACACTGCCTCCAGCGAGCACTGTATAGCCCACGCGTTCATCCTTGGTCACCGCGACAAACGCGAGGTCATTGGTGACGGCACGCGTGCAGTCGCAACCGCAGCCTGAGATCGCGAACTTGAATTTTCGGGGCATATCTTGAAATGCGGGATTGCCGATTAACAACTCACTCAATTGTTGGAGAAGTGGGGCGCCATTGATGAGTTCATGGCGGTCAATGCCCGAGACGGGGCAGCAGACGATATTGCGAGCGTCCCCATATCGCGCGCCACTGAATCCTTGCCCACACATATCGGTGGTGAAGCCCAAATCATCCATAATCGAGAACAGGGTTACGGCGTGTTCAGCCTCAATCCAATGCAATTGCAGGTCCTGCCGATTGGTGATCTCCGCATAGCCTTTACTATAGGTTTTCACCATATCCGCGATATGGCGGAGCTGCGTTGACGTCAGAAACCCTCCTGGAATCTTGATGCGGAGAAAATGCGGTGAGCCCGTTACATTCACCGGATCACTGTCACGACCTAACGAAAAGCGTCCCATGAATCGTTCAAGGTCATCAATATTAAAACTCAAGTACTCGCCTCGGTATTCACTCATGAAATTCGTTTATAGGTATATTGTGACGCGCGCATTAACGTAAATATTGCCACTTAAGCAATTCTTTTTGGAATATATATTGGTAGGGGTAAAGAACTCAAGAAAAAAAAGGACGAGAGATCTATTTTACCCCCAGTGCTACGTGGAGGCTCCGAGTTCGCTCACACGTAGCACGCTGCGGATAATCAAATCCAGCCAAGGAACCGCATTGCGGTAGCCACACGATCGAGCGCAAGAGCATATGCGCCATATCGCATGTTCACGTGATACTTTTGGGAATACGCTTGCACATCAGCGTACCCGTCGGTCATGATCTTTTCCAGACGTTGATCAACTTCGTCTTCGGTCCAATAATATCCCATGCGGTTTTGCACCCACTCGAAGTAACTCACCGTCACGCCTCCAGCATTTGCGAGGATATCTGGAACGCAGATAATCTTCCGTTCATCTAACACGCGATCCGCATCGGGGGTGGTCGGACCGTTGGCGGCTTCGATGATTAGTTTAGCGGTCACCTGCTCGACATTGGCTGGGGTGATCATATCCTCTAACCCCGCGGGAACGAGAATATCACATGGAGCGGTTAAGGGAGCCATCGAATCTGTCTCTTGAGTCCCTGGGAATCCGAGGACGCTACCGGTCTTGGCTTTATGAGCTTTCAGCTTCTCCGGGTTAATCCCGTTCTTACTGTAGATCCCGCCTCGAGTATCACTTGCTGCAACAAGTTTTGCTCCGGCATTACAGAAGTTCACAGCCGAGTAATAGGCGGCGTTCCCATACCCTTGGATCGAGACCTCCGCACCCTTAATTGGGATGTTGTATGTGCGTGATGCATCTACTGCAGCGAAGTAACAGCCTCGACCAGTTGCTGCGGTACGACCCAGCGAGCCTCCAATCTCAATGGGTTTCGCGGTGATCACGCCCGGGATAATTCGTCGAGCGATTTTATAATATTCATCAGCAAACCAGGCCATGATTTGAGGTGTTGTTCCGACGTCTGGCGCGGGAATGTCAATATCGACGCCCACGAAATTCGCGATAGCCGCCGCATACGCACGGGTTAATCGCTCTAATTCCCCTTGGGAGAGTTGTTTGGGATTACAGGCGATTCCGCCTTTTGCGCCTCCGTAGGGAAGATTGACGACAGCATTCTTCCACGTCATCCATGCGGCGAGGGCTTTCTCTGTATCTAGTTGTAGGTGGGGAAAATATCGAATGCCTCCTTTGCAGGGCCCTCGGGCATAGTTATGATGGATGCGAAACCCTTCAAAGCTCTTGATCGATCCATCATCCAGCTTTATCGGTAACGCGACTTGGAGAACACGCATGGGTTTACTTACGACTTCAAAGACCGCTGGATCTAAATCCATGATTTCAGAAACTCTCTTGATATTCATGAGTTGCGATTCCCACGGCGATAATTTTGTACTCATATCAATCACGAAATCGATTTTTCAACAGAAAAGCATAGGACTCTAATAAGCTTAGTGTAAATTTTTCATAGTGATTCTTAACATTATGTTA